>CAUPOD010000288.1:0-4411 GCA_963512745.1 uncultured Burkholderia sp.
GATACAAGCCCACGCCGTGGCCGCCTGCGGCGCTCTCGACAGGCAGCGTGCCGAGCGTTTCGCGCACCGCGGCCGGAATGCCGGGCCCGTCGTCGCCCACTTCGAATTCGACTTCGCCGCCGCGATGCCGCACCGCCAGCGTCACGCACTCGTGGCAGGCGCGCGCGGCGTTGTCGAGCAGGATCGTGAGAATTTGTGCGGCGGCCACGGGATCGGCGATCACGGCGTCGGCGGGCGGCAGCCCGAGCGGCTCGAAACGCACGTGCGGATGACGCAGGCGCCAATGCCGCACGAACGGCTCGAACCAGTCGGCCACGGGCTCGCTGCGGCATGCGGACTGGCTCGCGCGGCTGCGCAGGCGCGCGAGCGCCGACGTGCACAGCGTGAGTTGTTCCTCGAGCACGTCCAGGTCGGACACGTAAGGCGCGAGCCCCGCGTCGGCCTGAGCCGCCTCGCGCAGTTCCTCGAGCAGCACCGCGATCGTGGACAGCGGCGTGCCCATTTCGTGCGCGATGGTCGCGGCCTGCACCCCGAGCGCAACCGCACGCTCGTCGCGCAGCAGGCGCTGCTGCGCATCGCCGAGGGCGCCGTCGCGCTGGCGCAGCGCGCTCGACATGACCGCGACGAACCATGCGATGAGCCCCACGCTGATCATGAAGTTCACGCCCATGCCGACGCGGTAGTAATCGAACAGCTCGGAAGGCCGGTCGAGTTGCAGCGGCACCGACACGAAGCCGAGCCCGAGGTGGCTCAACACCGCGAACGCGGCGAGCCAGATCATCAGGCGCCACGGCAGCACGGCCGCCGCGATCGCGAGCGAAGGCAGATAGAGCGAGACGAACGGGTTGGTGGTGCCGCCCGACAGGAACAGCAGCGCGGTCAGCGTGCCGAGATCGACGAGCAGCTGGCCCAGCAGTTCGAAGTTGGTTTCGGGCCACGCGCGCAGCACGCGCAGCCAGGTGAACGCGTTGAACGCCATCTCGATCCCGATCACCATCAGCATCGCCCGCAACGGCAGATGTGCGCCGAGCAGATCCTGCGCAACCGCCATCGCTGCGAGCTGGCCGACGATCGCGAGATTACGGAGCCAAAACAGATGCCGAAGATTAACTCGTCCGGATAACGTAATTCTTTGCATCCGCGCAGTGTAACCCGCCGCTATGCGCCGCCAGACTCCCTCGAACGGCTAGTGGCGCGCCCCAATGCCGCGGCGTAACATGCCCGACATAGGCATGCGCCGCGCCCGGCCGCGCCGGCGGCGGGCGGCAGCGGGGGAAACGCTGCGCACCAGCAGGCAAACGGTTGCGACGACGCGCCGCACGCAAATGTGACCCCACATTGCGCGCAACGCAACGTTTCGGCGGGTGCCGCATGCGCGGGCGAATTTGTTTCGGTCATCTTTCCGCCTCCTTGCCCGGGCATGCTCGAATGCCCGCACGATAACCGTGTCGCGCGTGCCGGACAAGCCTCTAAAAAGCGTCTAACGCGCGTCGCGCGTCCTGTACAATTCGCCGTGTTTTAACCGTCCCAGCTCAATCGCCGCCATGTCCGAGCCCCTTGACCTGACCCAGATCGCCCCGGAACTCAAAGCCGAAATCCTCGCCGAGGCGCTGCCGTACATCCGCCGCTATCACGGCAAGACGGTGGTCATCAAATACGGCGGCAACGCCATGACGGAAGAGCGTCTCAAGCAAGGCTTCGCGCGCGACGTGATCCTGCTCAAGCTCGTGGGCATCAACCCCGTGATCGTGCACGGCGGCGGTCCGCAGATCGACCAGGCGCTCAAGAAGATCGGCAAGCAGGGCACGTTCATCCAAGGCATGCGCGTGACCGACGAGGAGACCATGGAAGTGGTCGAATGGGTGCTCGGCGGCGAGGTCCAGCAGGACATCGTGACGCTGATCAACCATTTCGGCGGCCAGGCAGTGGGCCTGACGGGCAAGGACGGCGGGCTGATCCACGCGCGCAAGCTCATGATGCCGGACCGCGAAAATCCGGGCCAGTACGTCGACATCGGCCAGGTCGGCGAGGTCGAGTCGATCAACCCGGCCGTGGTCAAGGCGCTCCAGGACGACGCGTTCATCCCCGTGATCTCGCCGATCGGCTTCGGCGAGGACGGCCTCTCGTACAACATCAACGCCGACCTCGTGGCGGGCAAGCTCGCCACGGTGCTGAACGCCGAGAAGCTCGTCATGATGACGAACATCCCGGGCGTGATGGACAAGGCCGGCAACCTGCTGACCGACCTGTCGGCGCGCGAGATCGACGCGCTGTTCGAGGACGGCACGATCTCGGGCGGCATGCTGCCGAAGATCTCGTCGGCGCTCGACGCGGCCAAGAGCGGCGTGAAATCGGTGCACATCGTCGACGGCCGCATCCCGCACTCGGTGCTGCTCGAAATCCTGACCGAGCAGCCGTTCGGCACGATGATCCGCTCGCATTGAGCGCTGCCGCCGCCAGACGCGCGTCCCAGGCGGCGACTTCAGCCGCGCTCGCGGCCGTGCCCGGCCGTAGCCGGCGCCGCGTACTGGACCGGCGCAGCCGTCCGCAAACGAGCGGCCGCCGGGCAAGCAGAACCCGTACGAACGGCCCCCGTCGCGACGCTCCGGTCTGGCTGTTCGATCTCGACAATACCCTGCACGCCGCGTCGCACGCGGTGTTCCCGGCCATCGACCGGGCCATGACGCGCTATATCGGCGACACGCTGCGCGTCGATCCTCAACAGGCCAACCATCTACGCGAGCACTACACGCGGCGTTACGGCGCCGCGCTGCTCGGCTTGATCCGCCATCACGCGATCGACCCGCACGGCTTTCTGGCCGACGTGCACAGCTTCGACGATCTGCCCTCGATGCTGCGCGCCGAGCGCGGCCTCGCGCGCCGCCTGGCCGCGCTGCCGGGGCGCAAGCTGCTGCTCACGAACGGTCCCGAGGCCTATGCGCGCGCCGTTCTCGACGCGCTGGGCATCGGCCGGCTGTTCGAGCGCGTGATCGCGATCGAGCAGATGCGCGACCGCCGCGCGTGGCGCGCCAAGCCCGACCATGCGATGCTGCGCCGTGTGCTGCGCGAGGCGCGCGTGCCGCGCCGGCGCGCCGTGCTCGTCGACGACACGCGCACGCACTTGAAGCGCTACAAGCGGCTCGGCATCGGCACCGTGTGGTTCACCGGACATCTGAACGCGCCCGTGCCGCGCGGCGGGCGGCCGCACTATGTCGATCGCCGCGTGGCTTCGTTAAAATCGCTCTGACCCAACCACCGAGCCGACCAGCGGGGATCTCCATGCCAGCGACGCCAGCGCCGGAACTGCCGAACCCGACCGAGGCCGAGACGGCCCCTGCCGCCACCGTGCCCGCCGCGGATGCCGAACGCCGCGTGCGTCCCAAGCGCGGCGAGCGCCGCGCGCACATCCTGCAGACACTGGCCGCGATGCTCGAGGCGCCCAAGCCCGAGAAGATCACGACCGCCACGCTGGCCGCGCGCCTTGGCGTGTCGGAGGCCGCGCTGTACCGGCAGTTCGCGAGCAAGGCGCAGATGTTCGAGGGGTTGATCGGATTCATCGAGGAGACGCTGTTCGGCCTCGTCAACCAGATACTCGCGAAGGAGCCGAGCGGTGTGCTGCAGGCGCGTGCGATCGCGCTGATGCTGCTCAATTTCGCGGCGCGCAATCCGGGCATGACGCGCGTGCTGATCGGCGAGGCGCTGGTCGGCGAACACGAGCGGCTTGCCGCGCGCGTCGAGCAGCTGCTCGACCGTCTCGAGGCTTCATTGAAGCAGTGTCTGCGCGTCGCGCTGCTCGACGCGCACGCGCCCGGCGCCGTGCCGTTGCCGGACGAATACGATCCCGCGCTGCGCGCGAGCTTGCTGTTGAGCTACGTGCTCGGCCGTTGGCACCGGTACGCGAAGAGCGGCTTCACGCAGGTGCCGGGCGAGCACGCCGATGCTCAATTACGGTTGATTCTTCAATAAAGATTGCGGTTCTGGGTGCCGATTTCGGTGATTGAAACGGAGGCTGTAAAACCGTCGGCAAGTTCATGCGTGGGATTCGGCAAGTTCACGCGTAGGAGGCCAGGGGATGGATATCCGCCTACGGTTGCCTCCGGCGGATACCCATCCCCTGTCCCGAGCTTGATATGCCCCAAAAACCCAACACCCTCGCCGTCACCCACCACCGTTCCTAATTCCCCCTTTTCTTCCCTCACTCCTTTTTCTCGAACACTGCCGTGATGTTCCGGCGCCGTTCGCGCTTTATCCGAGACGGTGAATATACGAGGGTGTTGGGTTTTTGGGACCTATCAAACTTAGGATGGGGTGGGGTGTTTGCTGTAGGCAACCCGAACCAAACACCCCACCCCCACCACCCAAGCCTGAACATGCCGAATCCCACCCAAGAACTTTGGCCGACCGCAACAAA
>CAUPOD010000289.1:0-4409 GCA_963512745.1 uncultured Burkholderia sp.
CGTATCAGAGCGCCGGTTATGCGCACGTGCCCGCGATCGCCAAGGCCAAGGATGCGAGCTGGGGCACCTTCGTGAACAACTACTTCTCGTTCGCAGTCAATCCGAGCGTGCTCAAGAACGCGCCGAAGACGTTCGCCGATCTGCTGAATCCCGCTTACACCGGCAAGATCGCCTATTCGAATCCGGCCACGGCTGGCGACGGCATGGCCGTGGTGATCCTGACCACGTCGCTGATGGGCGAAGACAAGGCGTTCGACTATCTGAAGCAGCTCGAACGGAGCGCCAAGTTCCATACCAAGGGCACCGGCTACCTTGACGTGCTCCTGTCGCGCAATGAAATTGCTGTGGCCAACGGCGACTTGCAGATGGATCTCGACGACGCGGCCAACGGCGGCCTCTCGCTCAAGCCCGTGTTTCTGTCGGTCAAGCCGGGCGAACCGCCGACCACGTTTCAGCTGCCCTATGCGATCGGCCTGATCAAGAACGGTCCGAACCAGGCCGAGGGCAAGAAACTGATCGACTACCTGATGTCGAAGGACGTGCAGGCCAAGGTCACCGACTACTTCGGCATTCCCGCGCGCGACGACGTGCCGTTCGGCGGCAAGAACGGCAACACCGTCAAGCAGTCGATCGCCGGCGTGAAGCTGGTTCCGGTGGATTGGGATCGCGTGATGGCCAAGAAGGCCGACTGGACGGCGCGCTGGAAGTCGGAAGTGATCGGCAGCTCGGACAAGCCGCTCGAAGTCGTCAAGCCGGCGCAGTGAAAGCCGGCGCAATCGCTCGACGACGTTCTCATTAAGTAAGGCACCGCGTACGCCATGCAACCCGCCCACGCTATCGATTGGCCTCCCGCCGGCCCGCTCGGCGCGACCGGACCGCACGCGGCATCGCGGTCCCGCGCGCCGGGCGGCGTGCGGATCGATCGCTTGAGCGTGCGCTACGGCGCGCGCACGGTGCTCGACGATCTTTCCCTCTCGATCGGCTCAGGCGAGTTGCTGACCGTGCTCGGCCGCAGCGGCTGCGGCAAGACTACGCTGCTGCGCTTCATCGCGGGTTTCGTCAAGGCGGACGGCCTGGCGGGCACGCTGACCGTGGCCGGCCGCGATCTCACGCACGTGCCGCCGCACAAGCGCAATCTTGGGCTGCTGTTTCAGAACTACGCGCTGTTTCCGCACCTGTCGGTGTTCGAGAACGTCGCGTTCGGGTTGCGCGCGCGGCGCATGAACGGTGCCGAAATCACGCGCCGCGTGGCCGACGCGCTGAAGCTCGTCCAGCTCGGCGACGCGGGCCACGTGCTGCCCGCGCAACTGTCGGGCGGCATGCAGCAGCGCGTCGCGCTGGCCCGCGCGCTCGTGATCGAGCCGGACGTATTGCTGCTCGACGAACCGCTGTCGGCGCTCGACGCGAACCTACGCGTTTCCGTGCGCAGCGAACTGAAGGCATTGCACGAGCGTCTGCCGAATCTGACCGTGGTCTGCGTCACGCACGACCGCGACGACGCGCTCGTCCTGTCCGACCGCACGCTGCTGATGCGCGACGGCCGCGTCGCGCAGCTCGGCCCGCCGCGGGCGCTCTACGATGCGCCGCGCGACGGTTTCGTCGCGCGCTACCTCGGTGCCGCCAACCTGCTGCCGCCGAGTGCGTTCTATCCCGTGGGCGATCCGCGCCATGCGCTGCGCGACAAGGTTGCGTGCGTGCGTCCCGAGCGCCTGCGCATCGTGCCGTCCGGCGCGGAACAGCTCCACGGCCGGATCGAGTCGGTCGAATGGCGCGGCGCCGAACTGGCCGTGAGCGTGATTGCCGACGGCATCCCCGGCGAACCGGTCCTGGTAACCATGCAGCGCGGCCGCCAGGCCGTTCCCGAACGCGGCGCGCGCGTGTCGCTGGCTTGCGAGGCGGACGATGTCATCCTTATCGACCCCTGAGCCCACCGCGACCGACGTATGGGCCAGCCCCTCGGCGCTGGCTCACGAGGCGGCGGCGCGGCGCGGCGCGCGCCGTTCGTTCTGGCATCTGTTCGCGCTCGCGGTACTGGTGCTCGGGCCGCTCGTGCTGTACCCGCTCGCGCGCCTCGTCTATCTGAGCGTGAGCGGCGATCACGGTCTGAGCATCGCCGCGTATCTCGGCTTTTTCGGCAACCCCGACACGCGCCACGTATTCACGACCACGCTCTGGGTACTGTTCGTGAGCGCGGGCAGCGCGTCGGTGCTCGGCGTGCTGCTCGCGTCGCTGCTGTTCTTCAAGCCGTTCCCGGGGGCCGGCCTCGTGATGCGGTTTCTCGAGCTGTACGTGGCGTTCCCGTCGTTCCTGGTCGCCTTCACGCTGATCTTTCTGTACGGTACGCAGGGCTCGGTCAGCATCGCGTTGCAGAGAATCTTCGATCTCGATGCACCGCCGCTCGATTTCCTGTTCGGCATCGGCGGCGTGATTCTGGCGCAGACCATGTTCTACACGCCGTTCGTCGTGCGTCCGGCCTACGCCTCGTATGCGATGCTCGATCTACGCCTGATCGAGGCCGCGCGCAGCCTCGGCGCAAGCGGCTGGATGCTCGCGCGCCGCGTGGTACTGCCGGCCGCATGGCCCGGTATCGCGGCCGGCGCGATTCTGTGCTTCCTGCTTACGCTGAACGAGTTCGGCATTCTGATCGTGCTCGGCAGCGCCCGGCTCGTCACGTTGCCCGTCGCCATCTATAGCAGCGCGACCGTCGATCTCGATTTGCCGGCGGCCTCGGCCGGCGCGGTGGTGATGCTCGCGCTCTCGCTGGGGCTCTACGTGCTGTACCGGCGCGTGAACCGGCTGGCGACAGGAGGCATGTCCGATGGCTGACCCGCTGCGTATGGTCGTGCCGCGCCGTGAGGTCGGGTTCGCCGATACCGTCGTCAAATACGCGGCTTATATCGCGCTCGGCACCGCGGCGCTCGCCTGTTTCTGGCTGTTCGCGCTGCCCGTGCTGGTGGTTGCACTGTCGAGCGTCGCCGGCGCGTGGTCGGGCACCATCCTGCCGGCCAGTTACAGCCTGCGCTGGTTCGAGCGGCTCGGCTCGCGCGAATTCGGTGCGTTGGTCACGAGTCTGGAGATCGGCTTCGGCGTGTCCGTGCTCGGCACCGTACTGGGTCTGTGGTTCGCGCTGGCCTTGGAGGGCTGCAAGCGCCGCGGGTTCGGCGCCGTGCTCGATGCGCTCGTGATGGTTCCCAATGGCGTGCCGAGCGTGGTGCTCGGGCTCGCGGTGCTGATTGCGTATCACCAGAAGCCCGTCGATCTATCGAGTTCGGCCGCGATCGTCGTGCTCGTGCAACTGGCTCTGATTCTGCCGTTCTGCTACCGCTGCGCGGCGGCCGCTTTGCGTCCCGAGCTCACGGTGTTGCGCGAGGCGGCCGCGAGTCTGGGTGCGCCGCCGGCGATGGTGCTGCGCCGGGTCTTGCTGCCCCAGCTCGTACCGGCGCTGCGCGCGAGCCTCGCGCTGGGTTTCGCGTTGTCGCTCGGCGAGCTCGGCGCGACGCTGACCGTGTATCCGCCCGGCTTTGCGACCGTGCCGATCGTCGTGATCGGCGAAGTGGAGCGCGGCTATTATTTACCCGCATCGGCGCTGTCTTTATTGATGCTGGTGGCGTCGCTGCTGGCGCTGATGCTGATTGCGGCGTGCGTGCCGCGGCCGAAAGCCTGAGCCCGTTGTCTAAAAAGCCATGTCCCTGAGCCTGGACGACGTCCGTACGCTGTTCGCGCGGCATGGCGAAACCGCCTATAGCGGCGAGCCCGTCACGCAGCGCGAGCACGCGCTGCAAAGCGCCCACCTGGCTGAACGGGCTCAAGCATCAGACGAATTGATCGTTGCCGCGCTGCTGCACGATCTCGGCCACCTGTTGAATCGGCAGGGCGAGACGCCGAGCGCGCGCGGCATCGACGACTTGCATCAATACCATGTGCTGCCGTTCCTGCGCCCGCTGTTCGCCCCGGCGGTACTGGAGCCGATCCGGCTGCACGTCGACGCGAAGCGGTGTCTGTGTGCGATCGACCCGGCGTACCACGCCGCGCTGTCCCTGGATTCCGTGCGCAGCTTGCAGCTGCAGGGCGGCGTCTTCGATACCGATCGGGCCGAGGCATTTCTCGCGGATCCCCATGCGCAAGAGGCTCTCCAGTTGCGCCGTTGGGACGATCAGGCCAAGCTGGCCGGCTGCGCGACCCCGGATCTGGAACATTATCTGGCGATCGCTGAGCGCATCGCGCTACGGTAACGGTTGGCTTCTATATTCTATATATAGGAGCGAGCGCCCCAAGCGCCTCAAATGAGTTCGTGAGGCGCCTCGCGCTGGCCCCAAAGCCCCGCCCGTCGGGGCTTTTCTCATTCTTCAGAAGCAATCTGTCAAAAGGGGGTTGCGTAGGGGTTTGAAGGTGTGTAAGATTCGGCCTCT
>CAUPOD010000290.1:0-4409 GCA_963512745.1 uncultured Burkholderia sp.
GGGGGGGGCGGGCGGGCGGGCGGGGGGGGGGGGCGCCCCCGACGCGCTCGAGCAGCACTCGCCCGCGCTGCTCGCAGTGTCGGGCGGCACCAGCCCGCGCCTGTTTCTTCAGACGCTTTCGGCCGTGCCGCTCGACTGGGCGCACGTGCGCGTGATGCTCGTCGACGAGCGCTGGGTGCCGGAAACCAGCGACGCAAGCAATACGCGCCTGGTCTGCGAGCACCTGCTGCAAAACGCGGCGAGCGACGCGCGTCTGATCCCGATGGTCGATACGGCGCTCACGCTCGACACGCAGGTGGACATCCTCAACGCGCAGGCGCCGCTGCCCGATCTGGCCGTGCTCGGCATGGGCGAGGACGGCCATACGGCATCGCTGTTCGCCGACGCGCCCGAGTGGGATCACGCGATCAGCACGCACGACCGCTTCGTCGCCGTGCATCCGGGCGCCGCGCCGCATGCGCGCGTGAGCTTCTCGCTCGACGCGCTCACGCGCATCGGGCGTCTGTACCTGCAGATCTCGGGCGAGCGCAAGCGCGAGGTGCTCGAAGCGGCGGCCGCCACGCTACAAAAAAACGCCATCTCGCAACTGGCTCACGACGATAGGACGACCCTTCATGTCTACTGGTGCAAATAAAGCCGTCTCCGCGAATCGGCACGCCGACGGTCCGCGCCTGTTGGCCGACGTCGGCGGCACCAACGCGCGCTTCGCGCTCGAACTGGGGCCGGGCGAGATCACCCAGGTGCGCGTCTATCCGTGCGCCGACTACGCGAGCCTGACCGACGCGATCCGCGCCTATCTGAAGAGCGCCAAGCTCGCGCGCGTGAGCCATGCGGCGATCGCGATCGCCAACCCCGTGGACGGCGATCAAGTCAGCATGACGAACCACCACTGGAGCTTCTCGATCGAGGCGACGCGCCGCGCGCTCGGCTTCGATACGCTGCTCGTGGTCAACGACTTCACCGCGCTCGCGATGGCGCTGCCGGGCCTGACGCAGGCGCAGCGCGTGCAGATCGGCCGCGGCGAGGCGCGCCAGAATGCCGTGATCGGGCTCATGGGGCCGGGCACGGGGCTCGGAGTCTCGGGCCTGATTCCGGCCGACGACCGCTGGATCGCGCTCGGGAGCGAAGGCGGCCATACCTCGTTCGCGCCGCTCGACGAACGCGAGGACGTAGTGATGCAATATGCGCGCAAGAAGTTCGGGCATGTGTCGTTCGAACGCGTGTGCGCGGGCCCCGGTCTCGAATTGATCTACCGCGCGCTGGCCGCGCGCGACAAGAAGCGCGTGCCGCCGAATCTCGATCCGGCCGGCGTGGTCGCGCGCGCGCATGCGGGCGAGCCGCTCGCGCTCGAAAGCGTAAATTGCTTCTGCGGCATTCTCGGCGGCTTCGCGGGCAATCTCGCCGTGACGCTCGGCGCGCTCGGCGGCATCTATATCGGCGGCGGCGTGGTGCTCAAGCTCGGCGAGCTGTTCGAGAAGTCGCCGTTCCGCGCGCGCTTCGAGGCGAAGGGCCGCTTCGAGTCGTATCTCGCGAGCATCCCGACGTTCCTGATCACGGCCGAGTATCCGGCGTTTCTCGGCGTCTCGGCGATTCTCGCGGAGCAGCTGTCGAACCGCACGGGCGGCGGCGGCTCGGCGGCCGTGTTCGAGCGCATCCGCCAGATGCGCGACGCGCTGACGCCCGCGGAGCGCCGCGTGGCCGACCTCGCGCTCAACCACCCGCGTTCGATCATCAACGACCCGATCGTCGACATCGCGCGGCGCGCCGACGTGAGCCAGCCGACCGTGATCCGCTTCTGCCGCTCGCTGGGCTGCCAGGGCCTGTCCGACTTCAAGCTCAAGCTCGCGACGGGCTTGACCGGCACGATTCCGATGAGCCACAGCCAGGTGCATCTCGGCGACACGGCGACCGACTTCGGCGCGAAGGTGCTCGACAATACGGTGTCGGCGATTCTGCAGCTGCGCGAGCATTTGAACTTCGACAATGCCGGGCGCGCGATCGAGATTCTGCACAATGCGCGGCGCATCGAGTTCTATGGGCTCGGCAATTCGACGATCGTCGCGCAGGATGCGCACTTCAAGTTCTTCCGCTACGGGATTCCGACCATCGCTTACGGCGATCTGTATATGCAGGCGGCGTCGGCCGCGTTGCTCGGCCAGGGCGACGTGATCGTCGCGATCTCGAAGTCGGGACGCTCGCCGGAGCTGCTGCGCGTGCTCGAAACTGCGATGCAGGCGGGGGCCAAGGTGATTGCGATCACGTCCAGCAATACGCCGCTGGCCAAGCGCGCGACGGTGGCGCTGGAGACCGATCACATCGAGGTGCGCGATTCGCAGTTGTCGATGATTTCGCGCATCCTGCATTTGGTGATTATCGATATTCTCGCGGTGGGCGTGGCGTTGCGGCGCGCTACGCCGAATGCCGAATTGGCTGAAGCCATGGCCCGGGCGGCGGCCGACGACGAGACGGCCGATGCGCTCGAATGGCTGAGTCACGGCGTGGCGCCTACGGCGCGGGATTGAACGCGGTTCGATGAAGCGTGCAGCGGCCGCCGGTTTATACCGGCGGCTTTTTTGTTTCGATTGGCGCGCTCATGCCCAAAACTGATTCAGACGCAGCCAAGTTTCGAAGAGTGCCGGCCAGACGTGGACCTCGCTGTTCGGCGCACCGAGCCCCCAGCCGTGCGCGCCGGTCTGGAACACGTGCAATTCCGCCGGCACGCGTGCGCTGCGCATGGCGTTCAACATCAACAGGCTGTTGTCTACCGGCGCGATCGGGTCGTCCAACGACTGCGCGAGAAACACGCGCGGCGTGTTCGAATTGACCTGCACATTCACGGATAGCGCCGCGCTTTCCGCATCGGTCGCATTGTTGCCGACGATGTGCAGCCGTGTGTGCGTGTGGGTGAACGGCGGCATCAGCGTAAGCACCGGATAGATCAGCCCCGCCAGATCCGGGCGCGCGGACTCGCGGTCGACGGCGTCGACAGGCGCGTAGCGCGCGGCATCCGGCGCGACGGCGGTCATGCCCGCGAGATGCGCGCCCGCGGAAAAACCGAGCACGGCGATTTTGTTCGCCGCGAACCGCTCGTTGCGCGCACGCGCGCGGATCAAGCGCATCGCGCGCTGGCCGTCCTGCAACGGCGCGAGTCTCGACCAGCCTTGTTCGGGCAGCCGGTACACCAATTCGAACGCAGTGACCCCGAGCGACTTCAGCCACAGACAAGCCGGCGTGCTTTCGTTGCCCAACTCGACGCGCTCGTAGCCGCCGCCCGCGACCACGAGCGCGGCGCACCCGCCGGGCCGCGCGGGCCGGTACACGTTGAGCCGCGGCCGCGCGACATGCGACACGCTGCCGTGTTTCCCCGTTTGCTCGCCGCTCGAAGTGCCCTGGGAAGACGGATTGGGCGGGGCGTCCGGCCAGAGGTCGAACGTCTCGTCGAACGGCTCCGCGTCCCGGTCCGTTTTCCACGCGTGGGCGCCTGCGTCCTGCGCGCGCGCCGACGGCGCCAGCGCGGCCATCAGTGCCGCCCCCATCAATCTACGTCGCATGCCATCCATAAACCCGTCGTCCCCGTCAATCGCCCGTCACGGCGCGATGCTGCCAGCGCAGCACGAGATGGCGCCCCGCCAGGCATAACGCGCCCGTGATGCCGATCGTGATCCCCATGCCGGACGGACTGCCGTTCGAAAACCATCCCACCATCACGCTCGCCAGCGCGCCGAGCCCCAGCTGCACGGCGCCGAACACGGCCGCGGCCGCTCCCGCATGATGCGGATACCGGTGCATCATATCCGTCGTGCAATTGGCCGACAGCAAACCGAGCACGCCGACCACGAAGAACAATCCCACCACGATGCTCCACAAGCCGCCGATCCCCGTGACCGCGAACAAGCACACGGCAAACGACGCGATCCCGCTCACGAGCGCCCCCGCCGCGATGATGCGCACCGCGCCGAGACGCCCGACCAGCCGCGTGTTCACGAAATTCGCGAGCATGATGCCGGCGATGTTCAACGCGAACAGCCAGCCGTAATGCTGCGGCGAGACGTGGAAATACTCGATATAGACGAACGGCGTCGCCGTGATGTACGCGAACATCGACGCGAACGCCATGCCGCCGCACAGCAGATGCCCCCATGCGACGGGGTCGATCAGAATGTGGCCGTACGCGGCGAACGACTTCAGCAGCGCCGAATTCGCGCGCTTCTCGGGCGGCCAGGTCTCGGGCACGCGCTTGAACGCCGCGTATGCGCTCGCGGCGCCGGCCAGCGTCAGCACGACGAACACGCCGCGCCAACCCACGAAGCGCAGGATCTGACCGCCGAGCAGCGGCGCGACGAGCGGCCCGAGCGACGTGACGAGCGACACCATCGACAACACCTTGGCCGCCTCGTGCGGCGCTTGCG
>CAUPOD010000291.1:0-4409 GCA_963512745.1 uncultured Burkholderia sp.
GTTCGGAGGCCCTGACGCGCCTTGCGGCGCAAGCGGCCGCGGCGGGTGGCGTGGGCGCCGCGCCGCTCTGGGCGCACGGCGTGTCGGGCGACCTGCCGATCCTGCTGGTGCGGATCGACGACCTCGAACACATGGCCCTCGTGCAGCAACTGGTGCATGCCCACGAATACTGGCGCAACAAGCGGCTCGCGGTCGATCTGGTGATCGTCAACGAGCGGGCCGCGTCGTACGTGCAGGACTTGCAGGCCGCGCTGGAAACGCTCGTGCGGTCCGGACAGGCGCAAGCGCCGTTGCCGGGCAGCGTGCGCGGCGCGATTTTCGTGTTGCGCGCGGACCAGATGTCGAGCGCCGCACGCGCGCTGTTTCCGGCGGTGGCGCGCGTGGTGCTGGCGGCGCGCAACGGGCGCCTGCTCGATCAGTTACGCCGTCTGGGCAGCGTGCCGCCGCCCGTGACGCGCCGGCGTACGCGTCTGCCTGTCGCGGTCTCTTCGCCGATACCGGCGGCGCAGGCTTCCCCTGACGCCGGTCTCGAATGTTTCAACGGTCTGGGCGGGTTCGCGGACGGCGGTAAGGAATACGTAACGATCCTGACGCCGGGGCAATGCACGCCGATGCCGTGGGTCAATGTGGTCGCCAATCCGTTATGCGGTTTTCTGGTGTCGGCGGAAGGCAGCGGCTATACGTGGGCCTCGAACAGCCGCGAGCATCAGTTGACGCCGTGGTCCAACGATGCGGTCACCGATCCGTCCGCCGAGGCGTTTTACGTGCGCGATGACGAGAGCGGCGTGCTGTGGGCGCCGCATGCCCACGTCGTGCGCGACCGCACGCCGGGCGCCGCGCCGTACGTCGCCCGCCACGGCCAGGGCTACAGCCGCTTCACGCATACTGCCGAGGACGTCGCGCTCGATTTGCTGCAGTTCGTGCCGCTCGACGATGCCGTCAAGATTTCGCGTCTGACGCTGCGCAATCTGTCGAACCGCACACGGCGCCTGACCGTGACGGCCTATGCCGAGTGGGCGCTGGGTGCGTCGCGCAGTCTCGCCGCCCCGCACACCATCAGCGAGATCGACGTGAGAACCGGCGCGTTGTTCGCGCGCAATGGCTGGACCGAGGCATACCGCGGACGCGTGGCGTTTGCCGATCTCGGCGGCCGGCAGAGCGCGTGGAGTGCCGACCGGCGCGAATTCATCGGCCGCAACGGCAGCTTGGCCCATCCCATGGGATTGGACCTCGCATCCCTTTCGGGGGCCGTCGGCGCGGGTCTCGATCCCTGCGCGGCATTACAGAGCGTGATTGAACTAGCGCCCGGCGGCAGCGCCGAAGTCTTGTTCCTGCTTGGCGAGGCCGAGACGGCGGAAGCCGCGCAGCAGCTGATCGCCCGTTATCGCGCGGCCGATCTCGATGCGGTGTTGGCCGGCGTGGCGCGGTTCTGGGACGACACGCTCGAAACCGTGCAGGTCAAGACGCCCGAACGCAATCTGGATCTGCTGCTCAACCGGTGGCTGCTGTACCAGACGCTCGCGTGCCGGATCTGGGCGCGCGCCGGTTTCTACCAAGCGAGCGGCGCCTACGGCTTCCGCGATCAGCTGCAGGACGGCATGGCGCTCGCACTCGCGCGTCCCGCGTTGACGCGCGCGCATTTGCTGCGAGCGGCGGCACGGCAGTTTCCGGAGGGCGACGTCCAACATTGGTGGTTGCCCGGCAGCGGTGCCGGCGTCCGCACGCATATTTCCGACGATCGCGCATGGCTGGCGTACACGGTCGCGCAATACGTCGAGGCGACCGGCGACGCGGCGATCCTCGACGTGCCCGTGCCATTTATCGACGGCCGCGCGCTTGCGCCCGGCGAACACGACGCTTATTTCACGCCGGCGATCGCCCAGACCGGCGCATCGCTATTCGAGCATTGCGTGCTCGCGGTCGAGCAGAGCCTCGGCTTGTTCGGCGCGCATGGATTGCCGCTGATGGGCACCGGCGATTGGAACGACGGCATGAATCGAGTCGGCGAGGGCGGCCGCGGGGAAAGCGTTTGGCTCGGCTGGTTCTTGCATGCCACGCTCTCCGCTTTTACGCCGCTGATACGCGCGCGCGGCGACGCCGCACGTGCCGAACGCTGGCTGCTGCGCGCCGCCGCATTGCGCGAGGCGCTCGAAGCGGCAGGCTGGGACGGCGCGTGGTACCGGCGCTGCTACTTCGACGACGGCACCCCGCTCGGTTCGGCTGCCAACGCCGAATGCGCGATCGACGCCATCGCACAGTCGTGGAGCGTGCTGTCGGGCGCGGCGGATCCGGCGCGTGCCGCGCAGGCAATGGCGGCGCTCGATACGCGCTTGATCCGCCGCAAAGACAACCTGGCCGTGCTGTTCGCACCCCCGTTCGTTGATGCCATGCCCGATCCCGGCTACATCAAAGGCTATCCCGCCGGCATCCGCGAGAACGGCGGCCAATACACTCATGCGGCGGTGTGGTCGGTGCTGGCATTCGCACAGCTCGGCGACGGCGAGCGCGCGCACGAATTATTCGCGCTGCTCAATCCGGTCAACCGCAGCCTCACGCGTAACGGCGCGCATCGCTACAAGGTCGAGCCGTACGTGATGGCGGCCGACGTTTATTCGATCGCGCCGCACGCGGGGCGCGGCGGATGGACGTGGTACACGGGCGCGGCGGGATGGATGTATCGCGCCGGCGTCGAGGCGCTGCTGGGCATACGCCGGCGCGGCGCCGAATTGTCGATCGATCCGTGCGTGCCGAAGGCATGGCCGGGGTTCAGCGCGGTGCTTCGCCACGGTGCCGCGCGTTACGAAATCGCAGTGAACAATCCACGCGGCGTGAACCGCGGCGTGGTACGCATCGAGGTGGATGGCGTGGCGCTCGAGGCCGGCCGGGCGAGCGTGCCGCTGGTCGACGATGGCGCTCGGCACAGCGTGATAGTGACGCTGGGCGAGACGTGAGCGTTGCATATCGTTGCTTGCGCAACTAATTAGGTTTTCAAACGCCGGAGCGTGCGGCGATGCATCGCTGTTCGTTAGCGTACCGACGACGGCGCGGCCCGGTGTCAATCTGCATGTCCGAGTCACCATGCGGCACCAACGGCGCAAGGAAACATCATGAAAAAGGATCAAGCGAAGCACCCGGCACGGCACGGCGACGCAAAGCAACAGCCGCGCGCGGTCGATCCGACGGAAGGTGAAGCGGTTCCCCTGAAAGGGCGCGCGCCCAGACATGAAGACAAGAAGTCGAGCCCGCAAGGCGGCACCAAAGACCTGTTCAAAAAGAACATGTAAGCGGAGTCGCTTCGGCCCTGTCGCCTCCTGGGGCGCGCCGTTTGCGCTCAATCCATGTCGGATTCCTTCTGGTATCTTTTTCTGGGCCTGCTGCTCGTCGGCATGGTGCTCGCGGGAACCATGCTGGCACGCCTGCTGCTGAGCAGCGCGATCATTTATCTAGGAGCCGGCTACATCGTCGGCCCCGGCGTCCTGGCGCTGATTCGGCCCGACCCGTTGGGCCACACCGAATTGATTGGGCGCATCACCGAAGCCGCGTTGCTGATTTCGCTGTTTTCGGTCGGGCTGCGCATGGGCGTGCCGATCTTCGACCGGCGCTGGATCGTGCCGCTGCGCCTCGCATTTGTCTCGATGGCGATCACGGTCGGCATGATTGCCGCGCTCGCCCGGTTCGGACTCGGTATGCCGTGGGGCGCGGCCATTCTGTTGGGCGGGATTCTGGCGCCTACCGATCCGGTGCTGGCTTCCGGGCTGCAGACCGAGCGCGGCGCCGATCCCGACCGTTTGCGTTTCAGTCTGGCCGGCGAGGGCGCGCTGAACGACGGCACGGCATTTCCGTTCGTGACGCTCGGCCTGGCACTGCTGACCAAACCGGCCGACCCCGTTCACGTGTTGCGCTGGATCGCGTCCGACCTGCTCTGGGCCAGCGCGGGCGGCGTACTGATCGGAGCGGTGCTCGGCGCATGGGTCGGTCGGGCCGTCGTCTATTTGCGGACCCGTCATGCGCAAGCCATCGGGCTCGACGAATTCCTCTCGCTCGGGATGATCGCCGCGGCCTACGGCGCGGCGCAGCTATGCTACGCGTCCGGATTCCTGGCGGTATTTGCGGCCGGTCTGGCGCTGCAGCGCGTGGAAAACAATCCGCAGCCCGGCACCGAGGCCCTCGGCGCCGCGCCCGATGCCGACGGACACGCCTACCGGGTCATGGCGACGCACTCGCATCACGCCAGCGCCGCCATGACCGACGCGGTGCGGTCTTTCAACGCGCAATTGGAGCACGTCGCCGAGCTCACGGTCGTCGTGCTGATCGGTTCGATGCTGCCTTACGCGGCGCCCTGGGATGCGTTGTGGTGGTTCGTTCCGCCGCTGTTCCTGCTGGTGCGTCCCGCCGCCGTGATGGCCGGA
>CAUPOD010000292.1:0-4377 GCA_963512745.1 uncultured Burkholderia sp.
GCGTGCCCTACGGCACCCTGCTGTGCGTGTCGGACAAGCCGCTGCACGGCGAGCTGAAGCTGCCGGGCATGGCCGACCAGTTCTACCGCGATCAGGTCGATCAGCATCTGCAGATCGGCGTGCGGGCGATGGAACTGCTGCGCGAGAACGGGCTCGACAAGCTGCATAGCCGCAAGCTGCGCAGCTTCGCGGAAGTGGCGTTCCAGTAAGCGCGCGGCAACTGCACCGCGGCAAACGCACACGGCGACGGCGGCACCTGGCCGCCGTCGCCGTATTTACATGTTCTGCCGCGGAACCGGAGAATCAGCGCGTCAGAGGTAGAACATCCGGTCTTCTTCGAGGCGGGCTTGGCGGCCTTCCTCGGTTTCCTCGTGCTCTTCGTAGAACTTCAGCACGGCTTCGAGCACTTGATCGGAGCTGTCGAGCACTTGCATCAGGTCCATGTCCTCGGGCTTGATCAGGCCCATCGGCACCAATTGCGCGCGCATCCACTCGAGCAGGCCGTGCCAGAACGTGCTGCCGACCAGGATGATCGGCACGTGGCGCGATTTGCGCGTCTGGATCAGCGTGAGCACCTCGAACAGCTCGTCCATCGTGCCGAAGCCGCCCGGCATCACGATCACGGCGTCGGAGTTCTTGACGAACGTGACCTTGCGCGTGAAGAAGTGGCGGAAGCGCAGCGAGATGTCCTGGTAGCGGTTGCCCGATTGCTCGTGCGGCAGCTCGATGTTGAGGCCGACCGACGGCGACTTGCCCGCGTGCGCGCCCTTGTTGGCCGCTTCCATGATGCCCGGGCCGCCGCCCGAGATCACGGCGAAGCCGGCATCGGACAGTTTGCGCGCGATTTCGATGGTCAGATCGTAGTACGGCGTATCGGGCTTGATGCGCGCCGAACCGTAGATGCTGAGCGCCGGGCGCAGTTCCGAGAGGTACTCGGTCGCCTCGATGAACTCTGCCATAATCGTGAACAATTGCCACGAAGCGCGCGCTTTCTTAGCGGTCGCGCGGTCTTGATCTGCGACTGAACGCAGACTCGGAATCACTTTTCTATTATCCATAATGCCTGAAGAACTGAACCTGGAAGGTAAGACCCTGTTGCTGGTCGACGGTTCGAGCTATCTGTACCGGGCTTACCATGCCTTGCCTGACTTACGCGCCCCTAATGGAGCACCGACGGGTGCCTTGTACGGCATTATCAACATGCTGCGGCGCATGCGCCGAGAGGTGACAGCAGAGTATAGCGCGTGTGTGTTCGATGCGAAGGGCAAGACCTTCCGCGACGACCTCTATCCCGACTACAAGGCACATCGTCCGTCCATGCCGCCCGATCTGGCGCTCCAGATCGAACCGATTCACGCGGCCGTGCGCGCGCTCGGCTGGCCGCTCGTGATGATCGAGGGGATCGAGGCCGACGACGTGATCGGCACGCTCGCGCAGGCCGCCGCGAAGCGCGGCATGCGCGTGATCGTCTCGACCGGCGACAAGGACATGGCGCAGCTCGTCGACGACAGCGTCACGCTCGTCAACACGATGACCAACGAGGTGCTCGATACCGCGGGCGTGATCGAGAAATTCGGCGTGCCGCCCGAGCGGATCGTCGATTACCTGTCGCTGATCGGCGATACCGTGGACAACGTGCCCGGCGTCGAGAAATGCGGGCCGAAGACGGCCGTCAAATGGCTCACGCAGTTCGGCTCGCTCGACGGGATCGTCGAACACGCGGGCGAGATCAAGGGCGTGGTCGGCGACAACCTGCGCCGTGCGCTCGACTTCCTGCCGCTCGCGCGCCAGCTCGTGACGATCTCGACCGATTGCGATCTGAAGCCGCAGGTCGAAACCATCGCGGATTCGCTGGTGTTTCATCCGGAGAACCGCCCCGCGCTGCGCGAGCTGTTCGCCGACAACGGCTTCAAGACCTGGCTGCGCGAGATCGACGCCGAAGGCGCTTTTGCCGCGGCGCCGGGCGGCGCGGCCGATCGCTCGACGGACGCGGCGCCGGTGCAGCCGGCCGGGATCGAACGCCGCTACGACACCGTGCAGACCTGGGAGCAGTTCGACGCGTGGCTCGCGAAGATCGATGCGGCCGAACTGACCGCGCTCGATACCGAAACGACGTCGCTCGACCCGATGCGCGCGCAATTGGTCGGCATTTCGCTGGCCGTCGCGCCCGGCGTGGCCGCGTACATTCCGGTCGCCCATCGCGGCCCCGACATGCCCGATCAACTGCCGCGCGACGAAGTGCTCGCGCGCCTCAAGCCGTGGCTCGAGGATGCGGCCAAGAAGAAGGTCGGCCAGCACATGAAATACGACGCGCAGGTGCTCGCCAATTACGGCATCGCGCTGCGCGGCATCGAGCACGACACGATGCTCGAATCGTACGTGCTCGAATCGCACCGCTCGCACGACATGGACAGCCTCGCGCTGCGCCATCTCGGCGTCAAGACCATCAAGTACGAAGAGGTGTGCGGCAAGGGCGCTTCGCAGATCGGTTTCGACGAAGTGCCGCTCGACGTCGCCGCCGCCTATGCGGCAGAGGACGCCGACATCACGCTGCAGCTGCATCATGCGATGTATCCGCAGATCGCGCGCGACGAAGGGCTGCTGTACGTGTACGGCCAGATCGAGATGCCCGTGTCGGGCGTGCTGCGCACGGTCGAGCGCAACGGCGTGCTGATCGACAGCGCCAAGCTCGACGCGCAGAGCAACGAGATCGCCGCGCGTCTGATCGAACTGGAACAAGAGGCATACGCGCTCGCCGGCGGCGAATTCAATCTCGGCTCGCCGAAGCAGATCGGCCAGATCTTCTTCGAGAAGCTGCAGCTGCCCGTGGTCAAGAAGACCCCGAGCGGCGCGCCCTCGACCGACGAGGAAGTCCTGCAAAAGCTCGCCGAGGATTACCCGCTGCCGAAGGTGCTGCTCGAATATCGCGCGCTGTCGAAGCTCAAGTCGACCTATACCGACAAGCTGCCGCGCATGATCAATCCCGACACCGGCCGCGTGCATACGAACTATGCGCAGGCCGTGGCGGTCACGGGCCGCCTCGCCTCGAACGATCCGAATCTGCAGAACATTCCCGTGCGGACCGCGGAAGGGCGGCGCATCCGCGAGGCGTTCGTCGCGCGCCCGGGGCACCAGCTGATCTCGGCCGACTACTCGCAGATCGAGCTGCGCATCATGGCGCACATCTCGGGCGATCCCGCGCTGCTGCGCGCGTTCGAGCAAGGCGACGACATCCACCGCGCGACGGCCGCCGAGGTGTTCGGCGTGACGCCGCTCGAAGTCACGAACGAGCAGCGCCGCATCGCCAAGGTCATCAACTTCGGTTTGATCTACGGCATGAGCGCGTTCGGTCTCGCGGCGAACCTCGGCATTACGCGCGATGCCGCGAAGCTCTATATCGACCGTTACTTCGCGCGCTATCCGGGCGTCGCGCGCTACATGGACGAGACGCGCGCGCTCGCGAAGGAAAAGGGCTACGTGCAGACGGTGTTCGGCCGCCGGCTGTGGCTGCCCGAGATCAACGGCGGCAACGGCCCGCGTCGGCAGGCCGCCGAGCGCGCCGCGATCAACGCGCCGATGCAGGGCACCGCGGCCGATTTGATCAAGCTCTCGATGATCGCGGTCGAGGACTGGCTCGAAAGCGAAGGGCTCGGCTCGCGCATGATCATGCAGGTGCACGACGAACTCGTGCTCGAAGTGCCCGACGAGGAACTCGCGCTCGTGCGCGAGAAGCTGCCCGCACTGATGTGCGGCGTCGCCAAGCTCAAGGTGCCGCTCGTCGCTGAAGTCGGCGCCGGCGATAACTGGGAAGAGGCGCACTAGGCGCTGAAAACTCTCAGCGAAAGCCCGCATCGAACGCCTTGCGTTCCATGCGGGCTTAATTTTTTGTCGGTCGCTACGTGCGGCCTTTTCTTTTATGGGTGAGGAAATACGGGAGCCGCCGCTCGGCTGCTCACGGGTTCGGGCCGGTTGCCACCGGCCGTGCCGGATCCGCGCTCCACTCGCTCCACGAACCGCCGTATAGCGATGCGCCGTGCAGTCCCGCGATCTCCAGCGCGAGCGCGTTATGGCACGCCGTCACGCCCGAACCGCACTGCAGGATCACGAGATTCGGTGGCGTATCGCCGAGCACCGCGCTGAACGCTTCACGCAGTTCGTGGCCGCTCTTGAAGCGCCCGTCGGCGTTCAGGTTGTCCTTGAAGAAGCGATTGCGCGCGCCCGGAATATGGCCGCCCACGCGGTCGAGCGTTTCGTTCTCGCCGCGATAGCGGTCGGCTGCGCGCGCGTCGATGACGAGGCGCGCCTTGGTGTCGAGGTTGACGAGCACGGCGTGCGCGCCGGCCGTCGTCGCAAGCGGCGCTTGCGCATGGAAATCGC
>CAUPOD010000293.1:0-4364 GCA_963512745.1 uncultured Burkholderia sp.
AAAGCTCGACAAGTCGAAGCTGCCGAACCTCGCGAACCTCGACCCCGTGCTCATGAAGATGGTGGCCGGCGCCGATCCGGGCAACGCGCACGGCGTGCCGTGGGCCTACGGCACCGACGGCCTCGGCTACAACGTGCAGGCCGTGCAGAAGTATCTCGGCGCGAACGCGCCCGTCAACAGCTGGCAGTTGCTGTTCGACCCGGCCTACGTGTCGAAGCTGAAGACCTGCGGCGTGTCGGTGCTCGACCAGGCCGTGGACGTGTTCGCGGCCGCGCTGCAATACATCGGCAAGGATCCGAACAGCACGAACCCGGGCGACTACCAGGCCGCGTTCGACATGATGAAGAAGGTGCGTCCGTACATCACGCAGTTCAACTCGTCGGGCTACATCAACGATCTCGCCAACAACGACGTGTGTCTCGCGTTCGGCTGGTCGGGCGACGTCGGCATCGCCGGGCGCCGCGCCGCGGATGCGAAGCGCTCGTATCAAATCAAGTTCTCGAATCCGAAGGAAGGCGGCCTGATCTGGTTCGACGTCATGGTGATTCCGGCCGATGCGCCGCACGCCGACGCCGCGCTCAAGTGGATCAACTACATCGAGGATCCGAAGGTCAACGCGCAGATCACCGACGAGGTGTTCTACCCGACCGCGAACAAGGCCGCGCGTGCGCTCGTCAAGCCCGGCGTCGCGAACGATCCGACCGTGTACCCGAGCAGCGAAACCATCTCCAAGATGACGCTGATGAAGCCGATCCCGGCCGACATCCTGCGCCTCGAAAACCGTCTCTGGGCGCAGTACAAGAGCGGTATCTAAAGCGGCACGCCTCGTCCCGGCCGGCGCGGCACGCGGGTTCGCGGCGGCCGGGACAGGAATCAAGCGCAACTCAAGCATCCGCAACATCCCAAAGCAGGTCCGGACGCCCGCACGGGCGTTTCGCCAAGGAACAAGCGACATCATGATATCGACGCCCACCCTCGCCGCGCCCGCCGCGGCTCACGCGCAGCGGCCCGCCGGCGCGAAAACGGACGCGTTCGTCCGCATCGAGCACATCGTCAAGAAATTCGGCGACAGCACGGCTGTCGACAACGTCAGCCTCGACATCCGCAAGAACGAGCTGTTCGCGCTGCTCGGCAGCTCGGGCTGCGGCAAGTCCACGCTGCTGCGCATGATGGCCGGCTTCGAGACGGCCACCTCGGGCCGCATTCTCGTCGACGGCGACGATCTCGCCGCGCTGCCCCCGTACAAGCGCCCCGTCAACATGATGTTCCAGTCCTACGCGCTGTTCCCGCACATGAGCGTGGAGGCCAACGTCGCCTTCGGTCTCAAGCAGGAGGGCACGCCGCGCAACGAGATCAAGGAGCGCGTGAAGGAAGCGCTCGAGCTCGTGCAGATGGGCCGCTTCGCGCAGCGCAAGCCGCATCAGCTGTCGGGCGGCCAGCAGCAGCGCGTGGCGCTCGCGCGTTCGCTCGTCAAGCGGCCGAAGCTGCTGCTGCTCGACGAGCCGATGTCGGCGCTCGACAAGAAGATCCGCCAGAAGACCCAGTTCGAACTGGTCAACATCATCAACAAGGTCGACGTGACCTGCGTGATGGTCACGCACGATCAGGAAGAGGCGATGACGATGGCGGACCGCCTCGCCGTCATGAGCGAAGGCCGCATCGTGCAGATCGGCACGCCGAGCGACGTCTACGAATTCCCGAACAGCCGCTTCTCGGCCGAGTTCATCGGCTCGACCAACCTGTTCGACGGCGTGGTGGTCGAGGACGAGCCCGAATACGTATACGTCGAAAGCCCTGCGCTCGACACGCGCATCTACGTGAGCCACGGCATCACCGGGCCGCTCGGCATGCCGGTCGCGATCTCGGTGCGCCCCGAGCGCATGACGCTCGCGCGCACGCAGCCGCCCGAGCCGTACAACTGGGCGCGCGGTGCCGTGACCAACGTCGCGTACATGGGCAGCTATTCGATCTATCACGTGCGGCTCAAGAGCGGCAAGCACGTGACCGTGAACCTGCCGAGCGCGCTGGTCTGCAACGACGACGCGCCCGCCTTCGACGACGAAGTGTTCGTCACCTGGTCGCCGTCCGCCGGCGTGGTGCTCACGCAATGAATACAACCTCACCTGTCGCGCGCCCCGCCGCCCCGGCGCGCGCGAAGCTGCTCGCGCTGTTCAAGCGCTGCGTGCCGTCGGGCCGCGGCCTCGTGATCGGCGTGCCGTTCGTGTGGCTCACGATCTTCTTCCTGGTGCCGTTCGTCCTGGTGCTGAAGATCAGCTTCGCGGACCAGCAGCTGAGCATTCCGCCGTATACGAGCCTGGCCTCGCTGCAGAACGGCGCCGTGCAGCTCACGCTGCAGCTGAGCCACTACCTGTTCCTGCTGCAGGACGATCTGTACGTGGCCACCTACATCAGCTCGGTGAAGATGGCCGCGGTCTCCACCTTGCTGTGCCTGCTGATCGGCTATCCGATGGCCTACTACATCGCGCGTTCGTCGCCGGCGCGGCGCAACCTGCTGATGATGGGCGTGATGCTGCCGTTCTGGACCTCGTACCTGATCCGCGTCTATGCGTGGATCGGCATTCTCAAGGACGAAGGGCTGCTCAACCAGTTCCTGATGTGGACCGGCATCACGCATGCGCCGATCCATCTCTATCACACGAACTGGGGCGTCTATATCGGCATGGTCTATTCGTACCTGCCGTTCATGATCATGCCGCTCTACGCGCACCTCGTGAAGATGGACCTCACGCTCCTCGAAGCCGCGTACGACCTCGGCGCGAAGCCGTGGACCGTATTCACGCGCATCACGCTGCCGCTGTCGAAGAACGGCATCATCGCCGGCTGTCTGCTCGTGTTCATTCCCGCCGTGGGCGAGTACGTGATCCCCGAACTGCTCGGCGGCTCGAACACGCTGATGATCGGCCGCGTCATGTGGGACGAGTTCTTCAGCAACATGGATTGGCCGATGGCGTCCGCCGTGACGGTCGCGATGGTGCTGCTGCTGCTCGTGCCGATGGCCGTGTTCCAGTACTACCAGGTCAAGGAACTGGAGGAAACCAAATGATTCGCCCCAGCCGTCCGCTTTCCGTCGCGGTGCTCGCGATCGGCTATCTGTTTCTGTACGTGCCGATCATCAGCCTCGTCGTGTACTCGTTCAACGAGTCGAAACTCGTCACGCTCTGGAGCGGCTTCTCGCTGCGCTGGTACAGCGCGCTGTGGCAGGACGACGAGCTGATTTCGGCCGCGTGGCTGTCGCTCAAGATCGCGGTGCTGACCGCGTTCGCGTCGGTCGCGATCGGCACCTGGGCCGGCTTCGTGCTCGCGCGCTTCGGCCGTTTCCGCGGCTTCACGCTGTTCTCGGGCATGATCAACGCGCCGCTCGTGATCCCCGAGGTGATCCAGGGCATCTCGCTGCTGCTGCTGTTCGTGGCGCTGCAGCAGCTCGTCGGCTGGCCGCATGGGCGCGGGCTCGTGACGATCTGGATCGGCCACGTGATGCTGTGCATGTCCTACGTCGCGATCATCGTGCAGTCGCGCGTCAAGGAGCTCAACAAGTCGCTCGAGGAAGCCGCGCTCGATCTCGGCGCCACGCCGCTGCGCGTGTTCTTCCTGATCACGCTGCCGCTGATCTCTCAGGCGCTGATCTCGGGCTGGCTGCTCTCGTTCACGCTGTCGATCGACGATCTGGTGCTGTCCGCGTTCCTGTCCGGCCCGGGCTCGACGACGCTGCCGCTCGTCGTGTTCTCGCGCGTGCGCCTCGGCCTGAACCCCGAGATGAACGCGCTCGCCACGCTGTTCATCAGCGTCGTGACGATCGGCGTGATCGCCGCCAACCTGTGGATGCAGGCGCGCGAACGCAAGCACGAGCGCGACATGAAACTCGCCTTCGCCGCCGACAAGGCGCCCGAGGAACAGGAGGCACGCGTGCCCGCGCTGTCCTGAACCCCGAACCGCTTCGCACCGTTCCGAATAAATCGATCCCCACGCGGCGCGTCGCCGGGCCGCTTAGCAATAACACTAAAAGGAGAATGTGCATGAAAAGGAAGCTCATCTGTCTGCTGATAGCCGGCTGCCTGCCCGGGTTGGCGGCCGCGGAAACGGCCAGCGACAAGAAAATAAAAATCCTCGAAGCGCAGTTGCAGGCGTTGCAGAAGACAGTGAAAGAGCTTCAGACCGAGGTGCACGCGCAGCATCAGGTCGGGACCGCCGTGGCGGCCGCGCCGGTCGCGGTCGATCCGTCGTCGCCGAACTACGGCAGCGCGCCGGCCTCGATCAGCAACGACGATCTCGACAGCCTCAAGCAGCAAGTGGCGAGCCAGCAACTGAAGGTGGATACGCTGACCACCGCCGCGCAGACGGGGCCG
>CAUPOD010000294.1:0-4343 GCA_963512745.1 uncultured Burkholderia sp.
ACCATCCTTCTACGGTTAATTGACAACAGTCAGGGCCAGTCACAAGCCATGGCGGCGGTGCTCGGCCCGCCATGACAACCCGTTGTGGCAAGCGTCCGCGCTTGTCGACTTGGAAGGAGAAGTCGCGATGGGCAACGTTACGCGTAAATTCGTTCTAGTCCGAAAAGGGCTTCTCCCAGCGGCACTGATCTTTGCATCTATCGGGTCGACTTATGCCGACAGCCAAGAAAGCAGCATCTTTAGCTTTGACGGACAAGACTTCACCCGAATACATACGACTCTGGTCACTGAGGAAGGCGTGAAGGCGTTCGGCACAAAGCTCGATCATAAGTCGCCGGCCTATCCGCTTTTGCTGAAAAAGCAATCCTATACGGGTCCAACAACGCTCTTCGGTCAAAGCTGCAACGCAAATTATGCGCCGCTCACGAATGCGAGCGGACAGCTGACAGGCGCTATCTTTGTCGCTTTGTGCCGCACCAAGAATGATGTGGCCAACAGCAACGGATAGGAAATTCCGAAAACGAAACATTCGGAGTCGGATTGAATTAAGCGTTATAAATTCTTCATGATATTTGTAGTTAGGTATGCATAATTAAATGAACTGCGCCCCAAAAGCTGGACACCCGTCTAACCTTTGGGGTGTTTTTCATGGTGAAGTACAACGAGGATTTCAAGCGTCAGGCCGTTGATGAATATCTGAACGGGGAGAAAGAGCTCGAAACGGTATCGAGCCGCTTCAATCTCGATAGATCGATGGTGCGGCGCTGGGTAGCCAACTACCAACGGCATGAGCAGACAGGCTCGAGCCGTAAGCATGCCGGCATTTACGATGCGAAATACAAGCTCAAGGTTCTGCGGCGCACCCAACAAGCGAATCTGCCATTCCGCGAGGCGTCGGCCCTGGTCGACATTCGAGCGCCGGGGATCGTGGCGGTGTGGGCGCGTTTGTATCATGAGAGGGGTATTGACGCCTTGAGGCCGCGTCCACGGGGCTGCCCTCCCAAGATGAGCATTTCCCAGCCCCATAAGCCCACTGAAGAAAGTCAGGTGCCCGACGCGCACGCGAGAGGAATTGCTCAAGGAAGGCGAATACCTGCGCGCGGAGGTGGCGTACCTAAAAAAACTCGATGCGCTGCTGCTGGCCAAGAAGCAAGCAGCGCAGAAGAAAAAGCGCAAATATCCTTGGTTCGTCCCAAGAAATATCGCTCCTGGCGCGGTGAAGTGGGGCAAGCTGCGCCGAATCTCCTGGACCGTCAGTTTGAGGCACAGCACCCCAATCAGAAGCGGGTAACCGACGTCACCGAGTTCAACGTGGGCGGGCAGAAACTCTATCTGTCACCGGTGCCGGATCTGTATAACGGCGAGATCATTGCTTGCCAGATGCAGCAACGCCCCAGCTTCGATATTGAAGTGTCACAAGCTCACACAGAGCATGTCGCGCAAAGGCAATTGCCTTGACAATGCCGCGATGGAAAGCTTCTTCGGTACGCTCAAGTCAGAGTGCTTCCGGCTTGAACGCTTTACATCTGTGGCGCAACTGCGCGACGCCTTGACCCGATATATATCCATTACTACAACGAAGAGCGCATCAAGCAGAAGTTAAAAGGCCTGAGTCCCGTGCAGTTCAGGACTCAGGCCTTCTTAGCCCAACGGACGCGCCTGCGCATCCGCCGCCACGCATTCGGGCACGCCGGCCGCGCTCGGCAGACACGCGAGCGCGATTGCTTTGAGATTCGACGGCGACGTCGTTGTTTCGAACCAATGTGGGACCACTGTCTCCTCCTACTTTCTTTGAATGAAGGTTATTAGTAGAAGGCCCCATGTTCATCCCCGTGCGGCAAGAAAAATAGGTGCATCTATCGCCGGATGCACGCGCGATCGGTCCGGCCGAGGGCTGGCTCAAATTGCATACGTCGGTAAGAATGCGTAAGCCGGCGAACGACCGGCAATCGTATTATGTGCAAATCCATGCGAAACCCCACCGATCACCGTTCATGAGTGCTTCGCCCGTATCCCCCCCGCCGATCCAAGTGCTCCTCGTCGACGACGACGCCGATCTGCGCGACCTGCTGCGCACCTTCTTCCAGCAACGAGGAGTCGAAATTTCGGTCCTGCACGACGCCACCGACCTCGAGCGCCGCCTCGAACGCGAACGCCCGTCCGTGATCGTGCTCGATCTCATGATGCCGGGCGTCGACGGCCTGACCGCGCTCAAGCAGCTGCGCGCGCGCGGCGATACGATTCCCGTGATCATGCTGACCGCGCGCGCGGAAGGCGTGGACCGCGTGCTCGGGCTCGAACTCGGTGCCGACGACTACCTGGGCAAACCCTTCCTGCCACAGGAACTGCTCGCCCGCATTCACGCGGTGCTGCGGCGCCACGGCACGATCCCGCCCGGCCCGCTGGCCAGCGAGAAACGCGAGCCGTTCCGCTTCGGCCCCTTCACGCTCGATTTTGCGGCGCGCGCATTGTTCAAGGACGGCGCGCGCATGAAGCTCACCGAAGGCGAGTACGCGCTGCTCGAGATCTTCGTCCAACATCCGCTGGAAACCCTGTCGCGCACGCGCATGCTGAGCCTGCTGCATGGGCCGCACGCGGACCTGACCGAACGCGGCGTCGACGTGCCGGTGTGGCGCCTGCGCCGCTTGATCGAGGACGATCCGTCCAATCCGCAGCGCCTACAGACGCGGCGCGGCGTCGGCTACATGTTCATTCCCGACGGCTCGGACGATGAAGCAACCGCTTGACTCGCTGTTCGGCCGGCTGGTGCTGACCACCGTGACCCTGATCGTGCTGGTGCAGGCGACCATGGTGCTGCTGGTCGAACGCAACCGCGCGAACGACGATACCCGCCATCTGTCCGGCGCGGTGCAGGCGATCATGCTCGTGCGAGAACGCGACGCGCCGTTGGCCGCCGAAATGGCGCAGAAGATGGGCATTTCGTTCGTCGATGCCGACCGGGTGCCGCGCGCAGGTATCGACACCTATCGCCCGCTGGAAAATCACCTGCGCCCGTTCCTGCCGCCCGGCACGCACGTCGCGATCGACGACGACCGGACCTTATGGGTCCATGCCGACGGGCAGCCCTACACGCTGCGCATCCCGTACGCGCGGCCCTCGCTCACCCGCTTCTTCGCGGCGGCCGGCATCATGCTGGCCTTCGCGATCGCTGCGGCCGTCCTGGTCACATGGCAAATTCACCGGCCGATCCGCGAACTCGCGGAGGCCGCGCGCGCCTATCGCCTCGGGGGCGGCCTGCGGCAAGTCAAGATGCGCGGCCCGAACGAGATCCGCGAACTGATCGGCGATTTCAACGACATGACCGGCGAACTCGCCGAGGCCGAGCGCGAGCGCGCCGAAATGCTCGCAAGCATCGCGCACGACTTGCGCACGCCGCTCACGCGCATCCAGGTGCGCGCGGATCTGCTCGATCATTCGGGCAGCCGCGGCGCGTTCCTGCGCGACACGGAATCCATGGGCCGCATCATCACGCAGTTCCTGAGTTTCGCGGGCACCCCCGCCACCCCTTCGGATACCGCGAGCGTCGACATGCATTGCCGCCGCCACTATACCGACGTGCTCGGCGGCGAAACCGGGGAAGGCGACGCCGTCCCGCTCGTCACGCTCGACCTGCAGGCGGGCTCGGACTTTACGCTGCCGGCCGTCGATATCGACCGCATCGTGTCGAATTTGATCGAGAACGCGATGACTTACGGCGAACCGCCCGTCGAGATCGCCACCGCGCTGCAGCACGGCCAGTACGTGCTGACGGTGCGCGACCACGGCCCGGGCGTGCCCGACGCACAGCTCGACCGCGTCATGCGCCCGTTCGTGCGGCTCGACGCGGCGCGCGGCGGCCATGCCCATTGCGGGCTCGGGCTCGCGATCGTCAGGCGCCTCGCGCGCCATCACGGCGGCACGTTCGCGCTCTCCAACGCGCCCGACGGCGGGTTCGTCGCGACCTTGCGCTTCCCTGCGCAGCGGCCGTCCGCCAGTTTGTAAGAATCGCTAAGCACCCGCGCCTCATCCCTCGATACGCTCGCTTCCTGTGTCCCGTTCCACGGGTTTTCTCTCGCGCGCCGCGCGAGTTTCAACAGGTACCTGAGTCGCATGCGTATCCCGTTTCCGTCCGGCAAGCCCCCGTCTCCTGCACGCCGCTTCCGCTTTTCTCCGCTCGCGGCACTGTCGCTGGCCGTTCCCCTCGTATTGGCGGGTTGCGGCAAGCAAACGCCATCCGGCATGGGGGGCCGCGCCCCCAACCCCCCCGGCCACCTAAATAACCAGTCTATTATAAAAAAAAAAACCAGCCCCCCAATGAAACACCGTGTATATATACGGTGGGG
>CAUPOD010000295.1:0-4335 GCA_963512745.1 uncultured Burkholderia sp.
TCAGCGTGTGCATCTGCGCTTCGAGGCGGTCGGCCGCGCGCGTCAGGCATTCGGCACGCGCCTCGACGGGCGTTGCCTGCCAGATCGGCGCGGCGCTCTGCGCCTGCGCGAGCGCCGCGCTCACCTGCTCCGGCGTCGCGTCGCTGACGGTGCCGACCAGGTCGCGCAGGTCGGCCGGATTGCGCACTTCGTGCGCGGGCGCGTCGGGCAGCGCGGTGTCGCCGAGCATCGGTGCGGCCTGCCATTGCTGATGCGCGCTGCTCAACAGCGCGGCGGACAGCGAGGCGAGACGCTGCTCGTTCGACAGATCGAAGCCGGCCGAATTGGCGCGCTCGGCGCCGAACAGCTCGCGCGGCAGCGGAATCTTCGCGTGCGGCGCGCCGACCGGCACGACCTGCGCCGCCTCGTCCATCGGACTCACGATCAGTTCGTCGATCGAAACGTTGTGATCGGCGATGCGATTCACGAACGAAGTATTCGCGCCGTTTTCGAGCAAGCGGCGCACCAGGTACGCGAGCAGCGTTTCGTGCGTGCCGACCGGCGCATAGACGCGGCACGGACGGTTCAGCTTGTCGCGGCCCGTGACTTCCTCGTAGAGCGGCTCGCCCATGCCGTGCAGGCACTGGAATTCGTACTGGCCCGGGTAGTAGTTCTGGCCGGCCATTTGATAGATCGCCGCGAGCGTATAGGCGTTGTGCGTGGCGAACTGCGGATAGACCGCGTCGGGCGCGTCGAGCAGCTTCTTCGCGCAGGCCAGGTACGAGATGTCGGTGTAGATCTTGCGCGTATACACCGGATAGCCCTCGAGGCCGTCCGTCTGCGCGCGCTTGATCTCGCTGTCCCAGTACGCGCCCTTGACCAGGCGCACCATCACGCGGCGGCGGCTGCGGCGCGCCAGATCGACGATGTAGTCGATCACGTACGGGCAGCGCTTCTGATACGCCTGCACCACGAAGCCGATGCCGTTCCAGCCGGCCAGCTCGGGATCGAAGCACAGCGCTTCGAGCAGGTCGAGCGACAGTTCGAGGCGGTCGGCCTCCTCGGCATCGATGTTGAGGCCGATGTCGTATTGACGCGCGAGCAGCGCCAGCGCGCGCACGCGCGGCAGCAGCTCGGTCATCACGCGCTCCTGCTGGCCGCGCGCATAACGCGGATGCAGCGCCGAGAGCTTGATCGAGATGCCCGGGCCTTCGTAGATGCCGCGCCCGCCGGCCGCCTTGCCGATCGCGTGGATCGCCTGTTCGTAGGCCGCGTAATAGCGCTGCGCGTCGGCCTCGGTCGTGGCGGCTTCGCCGAGCATGTCGTACGAGTAGCGGAAGCCGCGCGCTTCGAACTTGCGGCTGTTGGCCAGCGCCTCGGAGATCGTCTCGCCCGTCACGAACTGCTCGCCCATCAGGCGCATCGCCATATCGACGCCCTTGCGGATCAGCGGCTCGCCGCCGCGCCCGATCAGGCGCGTGAGCGCCGACGAGAGGCCCGCTTCGCTATTGGTCGACACGAGCTTGCCCGTGATCATCAAGCCCCACGTCGTGGCGTTGACGAACATCGACGGCGCGTTGCCGACGTGCGATTTCCAATCGCCCTTGCTGATCTTGTCGCGGATCAGCGCATCGCGCGTCGCGCGGTCGGGAATCCGCAGCAGCGCTTCGGCGAGACACATGAGCGCCACGCCTTCCTGGCTCGACAGCGAGAATTCGTGGATCAGCCCTTCGACGCCGGTGCCCGTGCCCTTCGCGCGCAGCGTCTCGACCAGGTGGCGCGCGTGGTCGCGCGCGTTCTCGGCCATCGGCGCGGGCAGGCGCGCCTCGCCGATCAAGAGCGGCACGCACTCGGGCTCCGGACGCCGGTACGCGCCCGTGATCGCGGCGCGCAGCACCGATTGCGGCTGCACGCTCTGCGCGAATTCGAGGAACGGATACGCGACGCCCTCGTCCTCGGCGCCGTTCGCCTGATGCTCGGCCGCTTCGCTCATGCCGGGCTGGCCGTCCAGCTCCGCGGGCACCTGGCCCTGCTCGATTCTTTCGAGGTACGCGAAGATGGCTTGCTTGATCAGCCAGTGGGGGGTGCGCTCGAGACGCGCGGCAGCGTCTTTCAAACGCGTGCGCAGGAGATCGTCTACTTTGACGCCGAGAGTGGTGCTAGCCATGTGCGATTGTTAGCGGTGCCGAAGCGCCGGGATCCAGGTCTGAAAAGATTCGGCATCGTACGCCGCCCAATAAAAAGGTGCAACCAAACAAAAGCGCATGGTTGCACCGATATTATTCTTTTATATACAGAGGGTTACGCATCTTTTTCGGGAACCGCCCAGAGGTTCGGCGGGCTCGGTACTTTCCCTAGGACGGCGCTCGATCACGCGCGTTGCGCAGCGGCGTTGCACCGCGCGGTTTCGCCGCTCGCCGGTCTTGCCCGGTTCAGATATCGAGCGGATCGACTTCGAGGTTCCAGCGCAGCGTGCCGCGCAGACCGCGCAGTAGCGGCTGCCACGCGTGCAGGACCGCCTGCAGCGTCGCGCGCGACGCGCTTTCGATCAGCAATTGCGCGCGATGCACGTGCATGACCTTGACGACCGTCATCGGCACCGCGTCGTAGACGGTGATGCGCTCCGCACCCGGCAGTGCCTGAAGCGCGTCGGCGGCGGCCTTCAGAAACGCGAGCGCGCCCTCCAGCGTGCGCGCCTCGGCGCGCAGCAGCGCCTGATAGACGAACGGCGGCAGATGCGCGTCGCGCCGCTCGGCCAGCGTCGATTCGGCAAAGCCGGGGTAGTCGTGGCGCACGAGCGCCTGGTAGAGCGCGTGACGCGGATAGCGCGTCTGCACCATGACCTCGCCCGGCAGCCCCGCACGGCCGGCGCGGCCGCTGACTTGCATCAGTTGCGCGAACAGCCGCTCGCCCGCGCGGAAATCGTGCGAAAACAATGCGGTATCGGGATTGAGTACGCCGACCAGCGAGACGCGTTGAAAATCGTGGCCCTTGGCGATCATCTGCGTGCCGACGAGGATATCGACCTCGCCCGCATGCACGTCCGCAAACAACGCCTGCGCGCTGCCCTTGCGGCGCGTGCTGTCGGCGTCGATGCGCAGCACGCGCGCGCCGGGCACGGCCGCCGCAAGCGCTTCTTCGATGCGTTGCGTGCCGCGCCCCATCGGCGCGAGATCGACGTTGCCGCATTCGGGGCAATTGTGCGGAATGCGCGCTTCCCAACCGCAGTGATGGCAGCGCAGCGTGCGGTCGGGCTTGTGCAGCACGACGTAGGCGCTGCAGCGCGGGCACCCCGCGACCCAGCCGCACGCGTCGCATGCGAGCGTCGGCGCATAGCCGCGCCGGTTCAGGAATATGAGGCTCTGCTCGCCGCGTTCGAGGCGCGCCTTGAGCGCCGCGACCAGCGGCCCCGACAGCCCCTCGTACGAGCCGCGTCCGCGGCGGCGCTCCTCTTCGAGATCGATCAGGCGCACGCTCGGCAACACCGCGTCGGCCACCGCGCGATGCGCGAGCGTGAGGCGCGTGTAGCGCCCCTGGTCGGCCTGCCACCAGCTTTCGAGCGACGGCGTGGCCGAGCCGAGCAGCACCGGCACGCCGAGCTGCTTCGCGCGCCACACGGCCAGGTCGCGCGCCGAATAGCGCAGGCCCTCCTGCTGCTTGTAGGCGGGATCGTGTTCTTCGTCCACGATCAGCATCGCGAGCTTCGGCAGCGACGCGAGCACGGCAAGCCGCGTGCCGAGCACGATGCGCGCGTGGCCCGTATGCGCGGCGAGCCAATGGCGCGCGCGCTCGCCCTCGGCCAGGCCGCTGTGCAGCGTGACGATCGCGTCGTCGGGCAGCGTGCCCGCGAAGCGCGCGCGGAATGCCGCCTCGAACTGCGGCGTCAGATTGATTTCCGGCACGAGCACGAGCGCCTGCGCATCGGCCCGCGCAGCGAGCAGTTCGGCCAGCGCGCGCAGATAGACCTCGGTCTTGCCGCTGCCCGTCACGCCGTACAGCAGGAACGGCGCGAACCCGCGCGCGGCGCCGATCGCCTCGACCGCGGCCGCTTGATCGTCGGTCAGGCGCGGCAGCGCGGCGGGAGCGCGTGTCTCGGTCGCACCAGCCGCCACCGGCCGGCCAACCACGTCGACCGCATCAACGACGCCTGCCGCACCGGCCGACTCCGCGATAACCCAATCCGCCTCGGACGTAGCCGCTTCTTCCGGCACCCCATGCCGCTTCGCCCGCGCGCTCGCACCTGCCGCCACCAGTTCGATCTCGACCCACCCCTGCGCCTGCCAGGCCTCGAACGTCGCCGCAGCCTTCGGATGCAGCGCACGCGCATCGCCGAGCGACAAACGCCCGGCTTCGACC
>CAUPOD010000296.1:0-4331 GCA_963512745.1 uncultured Burkholderia sp.
CGCCGCAGCCAGCCCGTGCGCTGCGCGGCCGGGCGTCCGGCCTGCTGGCTCGGCAGCAGGCCGCTGCCGAACATGCCGGCGGCGCCGGCCAGTGCGGGCACGAACACGAAGTCAGGCGCCGGTTTCTTGCGCGCGAGCGCAATCCGGCGCGCGGCGGCGAGCCGGTCGGCGGTGGCGGGGGGCAGGTTCGCGGCGTGCTCGTCGAGCGCGCGGCGGATCTGCAGGGCGAAGTCGAGTTCGCTGGTCGTGGGGGTGGGGCTCATAGCGAGATTCCTTTGGCCTTGAGCGCGGCCGCCAACGCGTGCGTGGCCCGGGAGCAGTGCGTTTTGACGCTGCCCTCCGAGCATCCCATCGCTGCGGCGGTTTCGGCGACATCCATATCTTCCCAATAACGCATCAGGAAGGCTTCGCGTTGACGCGCGGGCAGTTTTTGGATTTCGGCGTCGATCTGCGCCAGGACCTGCTCGCGTTCCAGACGGGTTTCGTTGCTCTCGAGGCCGCCTTGGCCTGCGGCGTCCAGCATCTCGAGCGGATCGAAATCCTCGTCGTCCCCATTATTGAGCGAAGAAAAAACGCTGACCCAAGTATTGCGGACCTTCTGCCGGCGGAAATAATCGTGCACCGTATTTTGCAGAATCCGCTGGAACAATAGCGGCAGCTCGGCGGCCGGGCGGTCGCCGTACTTCTCGGCGAGCTTGATCATCGCGTCCTGCACGATGTCGAGCGCACCGTCGTCGTCGCGAACGGCATAGGCGGCCTGCTTGAATGCGCGCCTTTCGACGCTCGCCAGAAAATCGGCGAGTTCCTTATCTGATGCCATGCGGATGAGTCTGCGCGGATCCCGTGGGACGGATGTAAGCGATGAATAACGTGTAAAACTCGCGGATGCTAACAAATTTTCGGGATGGAGGACACGCGGGCCTGCTCGCAGACACAATAAATCCGTGCGGCGGTGCGGGAAAATGGGCTTGACGGCTCGGAAGCGAGCCTATATCGTCTACCGTTCGCAACATAAGTGATGGTCTCATTTGAGGCAGGCCCAAGAAGCCTGCCCTTCAAACTGGACGCGCCGCTCAAACCTGCGCCACAAGCACAGCAGAGAGCAACCCGACAATTTTTTGCCGAAAATTCGAAAGGTCAAAGATGAATATGCCCAGCGCGGAATTCTCCACGTCGGATACCCCTGCAACCACGCCTACCGATTCGATCGGCGGCACCGTGCTCATGAAAGCACTGGCCGACGAAGGCGTCGAGTTCATTTGGGGCTACCCCGGCGGCTCGGTTCTCTATATCTACGACGAGCTGTACAAGCAGGACAAGATCGAGCACATCCTGGTGCGCCACGAACAGGCGGCCGTGCATGCTGCCGATGCCTACGCGCGTTCGACCGGCAAGGTCGGCGTGTGCCTCGTGACGTCGGGCCCGGGCGTGACCAATGCCGTGACCGGCATCGCCACGGCCTATATGGATTCGATCCCGATGGTCATCATCAGCGGCCAGGTTCCGACCGCCGCGATCGGCCAGGATGCGTTCCAGGAGTGCGACACCGTCGGCATCACGCGCCCGTGCGTCAAGCACAACTTCCTCGTCAAGGACGTGCGCGACCTCGCCGAAACGGTCAAGAAAGCCTTTTACATCGCCCGTACCGGCCGTCCCGGTCCCGTGCTCATCGACATTCCGAAGGACGTGTCGAAGGCCGCATGCGCCTACGAGCCGGTCAAGAGCGTGTCGTTGCGCTCCTACAACCCTGTGACCAAGGGCCATTCGGGCCAGATTCGCAAGGCCGTCTCGCTGCTGCTGTCGGCGAAGCGTCCCTATATCTATACGGGCGGCGGGATCATCCTCGCCGACGCGTCGCGCGAGCTGAACCAGTTCGCCGATCTGCTCGGCTACCCCGTCACCAACACGCTCATGGGTCTCGGCGGCTACCGCGCGAGCGACGAGAAGTTCCTCGGCATGCTCGGCATGCACGGCACCTACGAAGCGAACATGGCGATGCAGCACTGCGACGTGCTGATCGCGATCGGCGCGCGTTTCGACGACCGCGTGATCGGCGACCCCGCCCACTTCGCGTCGCGTCCGCGCAAGATCATCCACATCGACATCGACCCGTCCTCGATCTCCAAGCGCGTCAAGGTCGATATTCCGATCGTCGGCGACGTCAAGGAAGTGCTCAAGGAAATGATCGAGCAGCTCCAGACGGCCGAACACGGCCCCGACACCGAGGCGCTCGCGCAATGGTGGAAGGAGATCGCGGAGTGGCGCTCGAAGGACTGCCTCAAGTACGACCGCGACAGCGAAATCATCAAGCCGCAGTACGTGGTGCAGAAGGCGTGGGAGCTCACGGGCGGCAACGCGTTCGTGTGTTCGGACGTCGGCCAGCACCAGATGTGGGCCGCGCAGTTCTACCCGTTCGACAAGCCGCGCCGCTGGATCAACTCGGGCGGCCTCGGCACGATGGGCTTCGGCCTGCCGGCCGCGATGGGCGTCAAGATGGCCCATCCGGACAGCGACGTGCTGTGCATCACGGGCGAAGGCTCGATCCAGATGTGCATCCAGGAACTGTCCACGTGCAAGCAGTACGACACGCCGGTCAAGATCATTTCGCTCAACAACCGCTACCTCGGCATGGTCCGGCAGTGGCAGCAGATCGAATACAAGAAGCGCTATTCGCATTCGTACATGGATGCGCTGCCCGACTTCGTGAAGCTCGCCGAGGCGTTCGGCCACGTCGGCATGCGCATCGAGCGCACGTCCGACGTCGAGCCGGCGCTCAAGGAAGCGTTGCGTCTCAAGGATCGCACCGTGTTTCTCGATTTTCAGACCGATCCGACCGAGAACGTCTGGCCGATGGTTCAGGCCGGCAAGGGCATCACCGAGATGCTGCTCGGTTCGGAAGACCTGTGACGCGTGCGGCCGCTTAAGGTCCGCTTAGGGCCCGCATGAGCGGCGCACGCCGAATTCTGAATCCATCGAGAAACCCTCCGAACTAGCGGAAGAAGCGAACATGAGACATATCATCTCCGTGCTGCTGGAAAACGAACCGGGCGCGCTGTCGCGCGTGGTCGGCCTGTTCTCGGCACGCGGCTACAACATCGAAACCCTGACGGTGGCGCCGACCGAAGACCAATCGCTGTCGCGCATGACCATCGTTTCGGTCGGTTCCGACGACGTGATCGAGCAGATCACGAAGCACCTGAACCGGCTCATCGACGTGGTCAAGGTCGTGGACCTGACCGACGGCGCCCATATCGAACGCGAACTCATGCTGATCAAGGTGCGCGCGGTCGGTAAGGAGCGCGAGGAAATGAAGCGGATGGCGGATATCTTCCGCGGCCGCATCATCGACGTGACGGAAAAGACCTACACGATCGAACTGACGGGCGCGAGCGACAAGCTCGACGCGTTCATCCAGGGGCTCGACGCCGACGCGATCCTCGAAACCGTGCGTACCGGCGGTTCGGGCATCGGCCGCGGCGAACGCATCCTCAAGGTGTGACGCGGCCGTGCCGCATCAGCAAGCTGTATAGATAGAAGCTACGAGCAGAAGCTAAACGCATAACGCATTTCAACGAATCAAGCGAACAAAGGACTCATCATGAAAGTTTTCTACGACAAGGACGCCGACCTCTCTCTCGTGAAAGGCAAGAAGGTCACCATCATCGGTTACGGCTCGCAAGGCCATGCGCACGCGCTGAACCTGAAGGACAGCGGTGTCGACGTGACGGTGGGGCTGCGCAAGAACGGCGCGTCGTGGAGCAAGGCCGAGAACGCCGGCCTGAAGGTCAAGGAAGTGGCGGATGCCGTGAAGGACGCGGACGTCGTCATGATGCTGCTGCCCGACGAGCAGATCGCCGACGTGTACGCGAAGGAAGTGCACGGCAATATCAAGCAGGGCGCCGCGCTCGCGTTTGCGCACGGCTTCAACGTGCACTACGGCCAGGTGATCCCGCGCGCCGACCTCGACGTGATCATGATCGCGCCGAAGGCCCCGGGCCACACCGTGCGCGGCACGTATTCGCAAGGCGGCGGCGTGCCGCACCTGATCGCCGTCGAGCAGGACAAGTCGGGCGCCGCGCGCGACATCGCGCTGTCGTACGCAGCCGCTAACGGCGGCGGCCGCGCCGGCATCATCGAAACCAACTTCCGCGAAGAGACCGAAACCGATCTGTTCGGCGAGCAGGCCGTGCTGTGCGGCGGCACCGTCGAACTGATCAAGGCCGGTTTCGAGACCCTCGTGGAAGCCGGCTACGCGCCCGAAATGGCGTACTTCGAGTGCCTGCACGAGCTGAAGCTGATCGTCGACCTGATCTACGAAGGCGGCATCGCCA
>CAUPOD010000297.1:0-4314 GCA_963512745.1 uncultured Burkholderia sp.
GGAGAGGGGCGCCGCGGCGTCCCTCGGCATTTACGCGCGCCGCTTGCGCAGCTCCTGGCCTTTCTCGGTGATCACCGAATCGAAGTCCGCGATCTGCGAGAAGCGCCACGCCTTCACCAGGCCGAACTTGCTCGTATCGACGACGAGATGGCGCTCGACCGCGCTCGCCATGGCCGCCTCTTTCAGCGCGACCTCGTGGAAATTCCAGCACGTGACGCCGCGCGCGGGATCGACGCCGCCTGCCGACAGGAACGCCTTGTTGATCCCCATGCGCCGCAGCATCTCGAGGCTTTCCTCGCCCGCGAACGAATCGGACGACGGCATGTAGGCGCCGCCGAGCAGGATCATGCGCACGTTCGGCATGCGCCGCAGGATGTCCGCGATGTTCAGCGAATAGCAGACCGCGGTGACCTGGAGGTCGGCCGGGATCAGCCGCGCGAGCGTGGTCAGCGTGGTTCCGCAATCGATGAAGATCGTGTCGCGGTCCGCGATCAGCGGCGCCGCGTGCGCGGACGCCTGCGCCTTGGCCTGCGCGAAGTGGTCCTGTTCCTGTTCGAGCGAGTAGCCGGCCGTGTTCGGCACGTTGTCGGCGCTGACGATGTAGCCGCCGAGATACGTGAAGCGCTCGGGGTTCGCCGCGATGTCGCGCCGCACGGTCATCTCGGACACGTCGAGCAGCGCGGCGGCGTCGCGCAGGCGCATGACGTTGCATTTGGCGAGGGCATCGGCGAGAGCGCGCAGGCGGTCGGTCTTGAGCATGATGGTCTGGAAGAATGCGCCTTGGCGGGATCGCGCTAAGGACGTTATATTTCTATCGAAAATATGCGCGAATTATAACAAACGTGCGCGCCGGATGAGTGGCGGCGTGGGTTTCGCGTACTGGGCGCGGCGGCTTAGCTGCCCATTATTCGCCGCGGTTGGCGTCGATTCAGGATCGGCTGCGCTTGCGCCGGCCGGCCGAGCGCTACCGGCAGCGGCCATGGCGTGCGGTTTTTCCGTTGCGTTGAGGCCGGTGCCCAGGCTCCTGCTCGTCACCAAGATGCGGCGCCGCTCCGCACGAACTCGACGAACGCGCGCAGCGGCGCGGGCACGTGGCGCCGGCCCGGGTAATAGAGGAACGGCCCGGAAAAGCGCTGCCACCACGGCTCCAGGACCGGCTCCAGTTCCCCGTTGTCGAGATGCGGACGCAGCATGTCCTCGAACAGATGAATCACGCCGAGCCCCGCCACGGCGCAGCGAATCGCCAGATCGACGGCCGCGCCGGGCCGTACCACGAGCGGTCCGCCCGGGTCGAGCCGCAGTGTTTCTCCATTGCGTTCGAAATGCCACGCCGCCATCGCGCCGCTCGAGAACTGGCCGCGCAGGCATGCGTGCGCGAGCAGATCGCGCGGATGCTTGGGGCGTCCGCGCGCGTCGAGATAAGCGGGGGAGGCGGCCGTGGCGAAGCGCTGCATGCGCGGCCCGATCGGCAGCGCGATCATGTCCTGCTCCAGCCGCTCTTCGTAGCGGATGCCCGCGTCGCAACCGGCCGCCAGCACGTCGACGAAGCTGTCTTCGGCCACGATTTCCACGCGGATCTCCGGATAGGCCGCCAGGAACGCAGGCAGGATCTCGGGCAGGACCGTGCGTATCGTATTCGCCGGCACGTTGAGTTTGAGCGTCCCGCTCGGGCGGTCGCGGAAGCGGTTCAATACGTCGAGCGCGGCCTCCATTTCGCTGAACAGCGGCGACACCTTTTCGAGCAGGCGCGAGCCCGCCTCGGTCGGCGCGACGCTGCGCGTGGTGCGGTTGAGCAGGCGCAGACCGAGCTTCGTTTCGAGACGCCGCACGGCGACGCTCAGGCTGGCCGCCGACACGCCGCCCGCGCGAGCCGCATCGCGAAAGCCCCCCGCGCGCGCCACGGAAACGAAGGCCGCGAGATCGTTCAGTTCCATAGGATTGTTCGAATAATTAAACAACCCGTGTAATTTAGACTGGATTATCGAACAACGCAATTCGCCCCATACTGGCCTCCAACATTCGTTTTGGAGAATTGCGATGTCGGATCTTTTCCCAACTGGCACGTTCGAATTCGCGGGCCGCACCGTCAACCGCATGGGGTACGGCGCGATGCAGCTGGCCGGTCCCGGCGTATTCGGGCCGCCCAAGGACCGCGCCGCGGCCGTCGCGGTGCTGCGCGAGGCGCTGGCGCTGGGCGTGAATCACATCGATACGAGCGATTTCTACGGGCCGCACGTGACCAACCAACTGATTCGCGAAGCGTTGCATCCGTATCCCGACGATCTCGTGATCGTCACGAAGGTCGGCGCCGTGCGCGGCGCGGACGCCTCGTGGATTCCGGCAAGCGAGCCCGAAGATCTGCGGCGCGGGGTCCACGACAATCTGCGTAACCTCGGGCTAGACGTGCTCGACGTCGTCAACTTCCGCTGCATGGGCCGCATTCACGGTCCGGCGGAAGGCTCGATAGAACGGGAGGTCACGACGCTGGCCGAGTTGCGGCAGCAGGGGTTGATCCGCCACATCGGGCTGAGCAACGTGACGTCGGCCCAGGTTGCCGAGGCGCAGCGCATTGCGCCGGTCGTCTGCGTGCAGAATCAATACAATCTCGTGCATCGTGAAGACGAGGCATTGATCGACGAACTGGCGGCGCAACGCATCGCCTACGTGCCGTTCTTCCCGCTCGGCGGTTTTACGCCGATCCAGTCGTCGGAACTGTCGCAGGTCGCACACGCAATCGGCGCGACGCCGATGCAGGTCGCGCTCGCGTGGCTGCTGCACCGTTCGCCGAACATTCTGCCGATTCCCGGGACTGCGTCGCTGGCGCATCTGCGCGAGAACATGCAGGCTGCGCAGTGGCGTTTGCCGGATACGGTGCGTGCCGCACTCGATGCGATCGGCGCGCCCGGCGTCTCTGTTTGAGCGCCGTAAACGGAAATAGCCCGCGCCACACCGAAGTGTGGCGCGGGCTATTGTTCGCGCTGCTGGGGGACCGCTCAGCTTACTGCGCCGAGCCCTTGACCGCGGCCGAACCGTTCACGCCGAGCGATGCGCTGCCTTGCGTCGAGCCTTCCGCGCCGCCGAGCGCCGAACCGGCTGCGCCCGTGGCGCCGCCCAGTGCCGCACCGGCCTTGTCCTTGACGCCGCCGATCGCGTTGCCCGTGCCGGAGACGGCTTCGGTTGCGTGGCTCTTGGTCTTGGAGACGAAGTGCTTGGTATGTTCCTTGGCCGACGATGCGGCCGAACCCACGGCACCCTTGACCGATTCGGCCGTCGAGCCTACCGCGTGCGTGGCGCCGCCTAGTACGCCGCCGACCGTGCCGCCGACTGCATCCGTCGCGCCTTCCGCCGCGCCGCCTGCATTCGCGCCGCCCTGCGCGTTCGCGCCGACGCCCACGCCGGCGACCGGCGTTTGAACTTGCACGCCGAGGCCGCCGGCGCCTTGTGCACCCGTTTGCGCGCTTTGAGCGAACGCGGCGGTGGTTGCAAACGCCGACAGTGCGGCACCGATCAACATCGTCTGAAGCTTGGACATAACTTGTTTCCTCACTGAATGTAGTAGCTGCCGTAGCAAGCGCGGCGTATCGAATCGATACAGTGGAGTGGACCGCGCTCCTGCCACGAAACACGGCAGGTGAGGGAACAGTAAAGGAGGATCGGCGCGCAGCGGTCGAATTTCGCAGACTGTTACCCGCCGTAGCATTTCCTGACGAATACCAAACAATCTTTTACATTGCGCGCTGACAGCCTGGCCACGGCGCATGGTAAGCGCGGGGCGGCAGGCGTCGTGGAAGGGGCGCTGCGCGCGCCGGAGGGGCTAGATCAGGCTTGTTCCCGAATCAGCCATTCGCGGAACAGCTGGACCTTTTCCTGCTGCGCGACGCATTCGGGATAGACAAAGTAGTAGCGCATGCCGGTGCGCAGCGTGACGTCGAACGGCTGGATCAGCCGTTGCGACAGGAGGCTTTCCTCGGCCAGCGTCGGATCGCCGATCGCGACGCCGTAACCCTCGAGCGCGGCGTTCGTGGCCATGTCGAGCGTCTCGAAGCTGAGGCCGCGGTTCGCGTCGATTTGCACGGCGCCCGCGTGTTCGAGCCACTGCTTCCAGTCGCGGTGGTCGCGCGTCGGGTGCAGCAGCGTATGGTGGCGCAGATCCTCGATGCGTTCGAGCGGTTTGTCGGCGAGCAGCGCCGGCGCGCACACGGGCGTGATGCGTTCCTCGAAGAGCGGAATCGCATGGACGTCGGGGCCCGGTGCGCTGCCGTAGACGACGGCCGCGTCGAACGGTTCGGCGCGGAAATCGACGCAGTGCAGTCC
>CAUPOD010000298.1:0-4289 GCA_963512745.1 uncultured Burkholderia sp.
GCGGCGCCCGCGTCGAGCGTAACGCCGGCCGCGGGGCAGTCGCTCGTGGAATTGAAGGTTACGCAAGACAGCTGGTTCGGCGTACGCGACAAGGACGGCAAAGCCGTGTTTTCCGGTCTGGTGCATGCGGGCAGCGCACAGCAGGTTGCCGCCGCCGCGCCGCTCAAGATCACGATCGGCAACAAGGCCGGCCTCGAAGCGATTACGGTCGACGGCAAACCGGTCGATCCGGCAAAATATGCGGCGGCGCGCGGTAACGTCGCGCGCTTTACGCTGCCTTGATGCCCGGGCGCGGCGCGCAACCTCGGCGCCGTGCCCTCATTGCGCGCGCGGGCCGGCCTAGCCGCCCGCACGGCGCTCTCCATGGATCTTTCATCGATGCAATCCGACGTCCAATCTCCCCGCGCTCCCCGCAATAGCCAAATCTGCTCGACGGAACCCGTATTCGGCGGACCCGCCGCGCGGCGCGCCTCGTACCAGGTCGACGTCCGCTGGGGCGGCCGGCTCGTCACGATCGGCGGCGACGCGCCCGTGCGCGTGCAGTCGATGACCAACACCGACACCGCGGATGCGATCGGCACCGCGATCCAGATCAAGGAGCTCGCGAACGCGGGGTCCGAACTCGTGCGCATCACGGTCAATACGCCCGAAGCGGCGGCGGCCGTGCCGGCGGTCCGCGAACAGCTGGACCGCATGGGTGTCGACGTGCCGCTGGTCGGCGATTTCCACTACAACGGCCACCTGCTGCTGCGCGACTATCCCGCGTGCGCGGAAGCGCTCTCGAAGTACCGGATCAACCCCGGCAACGTCGGGCAGGGCGCAAAGCGCGACACGCAGTTTGCGCAGATGATCGAAGCCGCGATCAAATACGACAAGCCCGTGCGCATCGGCGTGAACTGGGGCAGCCTCGATCAGGACCTGCTCGCGCGCATGATGGACCAGAACGCGAGCCGCGCCGAGCCGTGGGACGCGCAGAGCGTGATGTACGAAGCGCTGATCCAATCGGCGATCGGCTCGGCCGAGCGCGCGGTCGAACTCGGCCTCGGCCGCGACAAGATCATCCTGTCGTGCAAGGTCAGCGGCGTGCAGGATCTGATCGCCGTGTACCGCGAACTCGCGCAGCGCTGCGGTTACGAGCTGCATCTCGGGCTGAACGAGGCCGGCATGGGCTCGAAGGGCATCGTCGCCTCGACGGCGGCGCTCGGCGTGCTGCTGCAGCAGGGCATCGGCGACACGATCCGTATTTCGCTGACGCCGGACCCGGGCGCGCCGCGCACGGGCGAGGTCGTCGTCGGCCAGGAAATCCTGCAGACCATGGGCTTGCGTTCGTTCGCGCCGATGGTCGTCGCGTGTCCGGGCTGCGGGCGCACCACGAGCACGCTGTTCCAGGAGCTCGCGATGCAGATCCAGACCTACCTGCGCGAGCAGATGCCGGCCTGGCGCACCGAATACCCGGGTGTCGAGAAGATGAACGTGGCCGTGATGGGCTGCATCGTCAACGGCCCCGGCGAATCGAAGCACGCCAACATCGGCATCAGCCTGCCGGGCTCGGGCGAGAACCCGGCCGCGCCGGTGTTCGTCGACGGCGTCAAGGTCAAGACCTTGCGCGGCGAGCATATCGCGCGCGACTTCCAGCAGATCGTCAGCGACTACGTCGCGAATACCTACGGCCGGGCCACGGCCGAGCAATAAACCGCACTGAACTCAGCGCCACTCTTCTTTACCGATGACCGAAACTACGCGCAAGCTCGAGAAACTCTCGGGCGTGAAAGGCATGAACGACATCCTGCCGCAGGATGCCGCCCTCTGGGAATTCTTCGAATCGACCGTGCGCTCGCTGCTGCGCGCTTACGGCTATCAGCAGATCCGCACGCCGATCGTCGAGCATACGCAACTCTTCACGCGCGGGATCGGCGAAGTGACCGACATCGTCGAGAAGGAGATGTACAGCTTCACGGACAGCCTCAACGGCGACAGCCTCACGCTGCGTCCCGAAGGCACCGCGGCGGCCGTGCGCGCGACGATCGAGCACAACATGCTGTACGACGGGCCGAAGCGCTTGTGGTACACGGGGCCGATGTTCCGCCACGAGCGCCCGCAGCGCGGCCGCTACCGCCAGTTCCATCAGGTGGGCATCGAGGCGCTCGGTTTCGCCGGGCCCGATATCGACGCGGAAATCATCATGATGTGCCAGCGTCTGTGGGACGACCTCGGTCTCACGGGCGTGCGCCTCGAAATCAATTCGCTGGGCACGTCCGAGGAGCGCGCCGCGCATCGCCTCGAACTGATCAAGTATCTGGAAAGCCACGCGGACAAGCTCGACGAGGAAGCCAAGCGCCGCCTCTACACGAACCCGCTGCGCGTGCTCGACACGAAGAACCCCGCGCTCCAGGAAATCGCGCAGAACGCGCCGAAGCTGATCGACTTTCTCGGCGAGGCGTCGCGCGCGCACTTCGAGGGCCTGCAACGGCTCTTGAAGGCGAACAACATGCCGTTCACGATCAATCCGCGGCTCGTGCGCGGCCTCGATTATTACAACCTGACCGTGTTCGAGTGGGTCACCGACAAGCTCGGCGCGCAAGGCACGCTCGCGGGCGGCGGCCGCTACGATCCGCTGATCGAGGTGCTCGGCGGCAAGCCCGCGCCGGCCTGCGGCTGGGGCATGGGCATCGAGCGCGTGCTCGAACTGCTCAAGGAAGAGAATCTCGTGCCCGAAGTCGAGGGCATCGACGTGTACGTGGTCCATCAAGGCGCCGCGGCGGCCGAGCAGGCGTTCGTGGTCGCGGAGCGTCTGCGCGACGTCGGCCTCGACGTGCTGCTCCACTGCAGCGCGGACGGCGGTTCGGCGAGCTTCAAATCGCAGATGAAACGCGCCGATTCGAGCGGCGCCGCGTTCGCAGTGATCCTCGGCGAGGACGAAGTCGCGAACGGCACGGCGGTCATCAAATCGCTGCGCGAGGCAGACGGCGAGAAGGGCGCGCAACAAACTGTAGCGCTTGAAAACTTGACCGAACGTCTGATCAATGCGATGGTTGCTGGCGCCGAAGACGGCGAAGACTGAAAGGAACGTTGAAGCCCGATGAGTTACCACGACGAACAAGAATCGATTGAAAGCGTGAAGGCCTGGTGGGCGCGCTGGGGCAACCTGAGCACGTGGGTCCTGCTCGTGGCGCTGCTCGCCGCGGCCGGGTGGAACGGCTGGAACTACTGGCAGCGCCATCAAGCCGCGCAGGCGGCCGGGCTCTACGAGGCCGCGCTGCAGGCCGCGAACGGCAACGACCGCGCACAGATCGCGCGCGCCGCGGCCGACATGGAGAACCAGTACGGCCGCACCGCGTACGCGCAGATGACGGCGCTCGCCGCGGCCAAGGCGCTCTACGCCGCGGGCGACGAGGCCGGCGCGAAGGCGCAACTGCAATGGACCGTCGATCACGCGCAAGACGACGCCTACCGCCAAATCGCCAAACTGCGTCTCGCGCAGCTTCTGCTCGACGAGAAAGCTTATGATGCCGGGTTGGCGCTGCTCGACGGCACGCCGCCCGACGCGTTCAAGGGGCTAGTCGCGGACCGCCGCGGCGATCTGCTGGCTGCGCAGGGCAAGGCCGCCGACGCGCGCGCCGCGTATACACTCGCGCTCGGCGCGCTGCCGCAGGACGATGCCTCGCTGCGCCAGCTCGTGCAGTTCAAGCTCGACGCGCTGGGTAGTTGACGCAAGACAACCGGGTCGGGCAGCCGAGCCGGACAGCTGATTTCGCAACCGGCCGCTGGCTGCCTCGCGCATCCGCGGCCGCGTTCCACAACTTAACTTTGTTTCGCTCACCGATGAATTTGCTGACACGTTTTGCCGCTCCCGTCGCTTGCGCGGCTGCCGTTCTAGCGCTCGCCGCCTGTTCGTCCACGAAGGACCCGAAGCGCGAACCGGTGCCGCTCACCGAATTCAAGCCCGTGCTCAACGTGCAGCAGGCATGGAAGGTCGATGTCGGCAACGGCAAGCGCTATGCGTTCTCGCCCGTCGCGGTCGGCGACGCCGTGTTCGCGGCCGCGCAGAACGGCACCGTGGTCAAGATCGACGCCAAGACGGGCCAGGAAGTCTGGCGCGCGAAGCTGCACGCGGACATCTCGTCGGGCGTCGGCAGCGACGGCACGCTCACGGCCGTGGGCGGCCTGAAGGGCAACGTCTACGTGATCGGCCAGGACGGCAAGCTGCTCTGGCAGACCTCGGTGCAGGGCGAAATCTTCTCGCCGCCGCTGGTCGGCAACGGCCTCGTGATGGTGGGCCCGATCGACGG
>CAUPOD010000299.1:0-4271 GCA_963512745.1 uncultured Burkholderia sp.
ACGTAATGGCGGCCGTGCGAGGCGATCACGCGCCCTTGCTCGGCCTGCGCGCCGCGGGCGGCCGCGCGTTGCGGTTTCGACGGGGCGCGGCTCATGAGGCTTGCAGCAGCCGGTCGATGCGCTGCGACGCGGGCGGGTGAGAATAATAGAAGGCCGTGTACACGGGATCCGGCGTCAACGTCGCCGCATTGTCCTCGTACAGCTTGACGAGCGCGCTGACGAGGAAATGGGCGTCGGTCTGGCCGGCCGCGAATGCATCGGCCTCGAACTCGTGCTTGCGCGAACTCAGGCTGCCGAGCGGCGTGACGAAGAACAGCAGCACGGGCGCGGCGATGCCGAACAGCACGAGCGCGAGCCCCGCGTTGCTGTGCGTGAGCGACGGCAGCACGCCGAGGCCCGTATAGAACCACGCGCACTGCGCGAGCCAGCCGAGCAGCGCCAGCAGCGCGAGACTCAGCGCGAACGACACGGCCATCATCTTGAGCACGTGGCGGCGCTTGAAATGGCCGAGTTCGTGCGCGAGCACGGCCTCGATCTCGCTGCCCGACAGGCGCGCGAGCAGCGTGTCGAAGAACACGATGCGCTTGGCCGCGCCGAACCCCGTGAAGTACGCGTTGCCGTGCGCCGAGCGGCGGCTGCCGTCCATCACGAACAGCCCCTTCGCCGCGAAGCCGCAGCGCCGCATCAGATTTTCGATGCGCATGCGCAGCGCCTCGTCCGCGAGCGGTTCGAACTTGTTGAACAGCGGGGCGATGAAGCTCGGGTACAGCACGAGCACGAGGATCTGGAACGCGACCCACACGGCCCACGCCCACAGCCACCAGAACTGGCCCGCGCGCTGCATGAGCCACAGCACCGCGAACAGCAGCGGCAGCCCGAGCGCGGCGCCGAGCAGGGTCTGCTTGAGCAGGTCGGCGAAGAACAGGCCGCGCGTCATGCGGTTGAAGCCGAAGCGCGCTTCGATGACGAACTGGCGGTAATAGCTGAACGGCAATCCGACCAAGCTCGTGATCGCGAATACGGCGGCCACCAGCGCCACTTGCTGCACCAGGCCGAAGCCGAGCCAACTGGTCAGCCACGCGTCGAGCATGCCGACGCCGCCGAGCAGCGTCAGCGCGATCAGCACGCCCGCGTCGACGACGACTTCGAGCAGCGTGAGGCGCGTGCGCGCGATCGTATAGTCGGCCGCGCGCTGATGCGCCTCGAGCGGAATCGAGGCGCGGAACTGCGCGGGCACCTGCTGGCGGTGGCCGGCCACATAGCGGATCTGACGCGACGCAAGCCAGAGCTTGGTCAGCGTCATCGCCAGCACGGCCAGCGCGAACGCCAGGGAAAACGTGGTGGAAGACATCGGTTCGCCGTAAAGAGGTGTGCGAGAATTCGCAAATTATATGTTTTTGCCAAGCGGCTGTACCGCCCCGAATATGCCGGCCGTAATGGCCGCAGCCGGGGCGCGTTCAGGCCCGCGCTTTTTCAGGATCGCTCATGACCGACACTGCAGCACCCGCGCTCGTCCGCACCGACATGAACCTCGTCTGGCTCGACATGGAGATGACCGGGCTCGACCCCGAGAACGACCGCATCATCGAGATCGCCGTGGTCGTGACCAATTCGACGCTCGAGATCGCCGTCGAAGGGCCCGTGCTCGCGATTCACCAGAGCGACGAGACGCTCGCCAAGATGGACGACTGGAACAAGAACACGCACGGCCGTTCGGGCTTGATCGACCGCGTGCGCGCATCGACCGTGACCGAGGCCGACGCGGCCGAGCAGATCCGCGCGTTTCTGGGCCAGCACGTGCCGCCCGGCAAATCGCCGATGTGCGGCAACTCGATCTGCCAGGACCGCCGCTTCATGGCGCGCTGGATGCCGGAGCTCGAGCGCTTCTTCCACTACCGCAACCTCGACGTGAGCACGCTCAAGGAGTTGTGCCGCCGCTGGCAGCCGGCCATCTACAAGGGCTTCCAGAAGCGCGCGCTGCACACGGCGCTGGCCGATATCCACGAGTCGATCGACGAGCTCAAATATTACCGCGAGCATTTCCTGATTCCGGCCGCTTCGGCGCCGGCCGCCGCTGCGGGCGAGGGCGGCGCAAGCGCCTGAGCTTGCTCGCGGTTGCAGCACGCGCGTCGCGAAAACGCGTCGCGATCGGTTTCGCCAAGCCGGTCGCGGCGCGTTTTCGTTTGCGACGGGGATTACTTGGGCGCGCGCAGCGCGCTCTTGGGCCGGAACGTGGCGCTCACGGCCGGGTCGGTTTCGATGTACGGGCCGCCGATCAGATCGATGCAATACGGCACCGCCGCGAAAATGCCGGACGCGAGCACGGCGCCGTCGGGGCCGCGCAGGCCTTCGAGCGTTTCCTTGATCGACTTCGGCTGCCCGGGCAGGTTCACGATCAGCGCCGCGTGAGCGGCCGTCTCGCGGATCACGGCAACCTGGCGCGAGAGGATCGCGGTGGGCACGAAGCGCAGGCTGATCTGGCGCATCTGTTCGCCGAAGCCCGGCATTTCCTTGGTGGCGACCGCGAGCGTCGCCTCGGGCGTCACGTCGCGGCGCGCGGGGCCCGTGCCGCCCGTGGTCAGCACGAGGTCGCAGCCGCGGTTGTCCACGAGATCGATCAGCGTCGCCGAAATCGTCGCCGCGTCGTCTTGGATCAGCCGCGTCTCGGCGCGCCACGGCGAGCGCAGCGCGCTGCCGAGCCAGCCTTCGAGCGCGGGGATGCCTTGGTCTTCATAGACGCCGCTCGAGGCACGGTCGCTGATCGACACGAGGCCGACGATCAGTTCGTCAGGGGCGGTACGGTGCGTCGTCATCGTCTCGTTCGGGAAAGGTGTCGCCGAGTGCTTCGTCTTCGTCGTCCGGCTCCTCGCCGTCCGCGCCGGTGCTGCTCGCGTTCTTGATCCACTGGAACAGTTCGCGGAAGTAGCGCGGCGGCTTGTTCTGCTGCGCTTCCTTGCGCGCGTTGCGGATCAGCGTACGGCCCGCTTGCAGGTCCGCGTTCGGGTGCGTGTCGATGAACGTGGTGAATGCATCGTCGCTGGCCAGCAATTGCTCGCGCGTGCGTTCGATCCAATGCAGGCGGCCAGTGGCCGCGCGGTCGACGCCGCGCTGGGCGTCGAGCGCGGTGCGCAGCGCCGCGACCTGGGTTTCGTCGAGCAGTCGCATCACGCGGCCCACATATTGGAGCTGGCGGCGCTTGCCCTCGTGGTCGGTAATGCGGCGCGTCTCGCGCACGGCGTCGTCGAGTTTCTCTGGCATCGGCATGCGTTTGAGCGCATCCTTCGGCAGCTCGACGAGTGCGCGGCCGAGATCCTGAAGCGCTTGCATGTCGCGCTTCAGTTGCGATTTGCTGGGACGGTCATAGCCGTTATCGTCGTCGTCCGGCTGAGCGGGCGCCATCGGCTGAATACGGGTTTTGCGGGTCATGGGCGGTATTGTATCGTGGCGACGCCGGAAACCGATCGAGCAGAGCCGTGGCAGACCTTGCTATGATCGCGGGATGGGCCGCGAACCGGCTTGTTCGACTCACACGCAGACACACATACAACAGACGCGGGCCGCGGCCCGCTACCGGAAATCACGACGATGGCTGAAGATTTCGACGCGCAAGCGCGTTACTTCCCGCATACGCAGGACCAACTCAAGGAAATCGCGGCGGACATTCTCCGCCATGCCAAGGCGCTCGGCGCCAGCGACGCGGCGACCGAAATCTCGGAAGGCGACGGCCTGTCGGTATCGGTGCGGCGCGGCGAGATCGAGACGATCGAGCACAACCGCGACAAGACTGTCGGCGTGACGGTGTTCATCGGCAAGAAGCGCGGCAACGCGAGCACCTCGGATTTCTCGCCGGCTGCGCTGCGCGACACCGTGGCCGCGGCCTATAACATCGCGCGCTTCACGGCCGAGGACGACGCGGCGGGCCTCGCCGAGGCCGATCTGCTCGAAACCGCGCCGCCGGATCTCGATCTGTTCCACCCGTGGGCGCTTAGCGCCGACGAGGCGGTCGAAATCGCGCGCCGCGCCGAAGCGGCCGCGTTCGACACGAGCCCGCAGATCCGCAATACCGAGGGCGCAAGCGTCTCGGCCCAGCATTCGCAGTTCGTGCTCGCGACCACGCAGGGCTTCATGGCCGGCTATCCGTATTCGCGCCACTTCATCGCGTGCTCGCCGATCGCGGGCAGCGGCCGCAACATGCAGCGCGACGACTGGTACAGTTCGAAGCGCAGCGCCGCCGATCTGGCCGCGCCGGAATCGATCGGACGCTATGCGGC
>CAUPOD010000300.1:0-4269 GCA_963512745.1 uncultured Burkholderia sp.
CGGCAACCGCCGTCGGCGAAGCGCCGAGCGGCGCCACGACGGGCACGCCCTCGCTTGCGGTCGTCAACTGCGCGGCCGAAGCGGCATCCGCTACGGTTGCCGACGCGGCGTCCACCGCGGCTTCCGACGCGCCGCCGGCCTGCTTGAAGCGCGCGAGCCAATTCGACGAACCGCCGCTCATCGCCCAGATCACGGCCGCGACGATAATCGCCACGACGGCCGCGACGGCCCACAGCCACGGCCGATGGCGCGGCGCGCCGCCCAGGGAAATCGACACGCGCCCGCGCGGCAGGTCCGTGCCCGCCGAGGCCGGCATCGACAGATCGACGGACGGCATGCCGTGCTCGCGGCGCAGCGCTTGCGCGAACGGTTCGGGATCGACCCCGAGCATTTTCGCGTAACTGCGCACCACGCCGAGCGCGAATGCGGTGCCGGGCATCGGGCTGATGTCGCCGGCTTCGAGCGCGCGCAGTTTCGGGGGAGCGACCTTGAGGCGTGCGGACACGTCCTCGAGCGACCAGCCCTTGGCCTCGCGCAGCTGCGCTAGGCGCGCGCCGGCCGCAGCCAACGAGGCCGGCCCGTTCCCGTTACTACCGTTACCCTCAGCACCCTGCATCGGCTGCGGCTCGCTCATCCTGTGATCCCTCGCTTTGTCTTCTTATTAACTTAAACCGGCGCCGCCGATCAAACGGCACGTACTTCGATGACCTTCCCCGCGGCCATGCGTTCGGCCAGGCGCGTGCGGTCCTTGACCGCGCCCGCGAGCTGGCCGCATGCGGCGTCGATATCGTCGCCGCGCGTCTTGCGAACCGTCGTGACCACGCCCGCGTCCATGAGCACTTGCGCGAAGCGCTTGATCTGCTCGTTCTTGGAACGCAGCAGCCCGGATTCGGGGAACGGGTTGAACGGTATGAGATTGAACTTGCACGGCACGTCGCGCGTGAGCGCGAGCAGTTCGTGCGCATGCTCGACGGTATCGTTGACGCCGTCGAGCATGCAGTATTCGAACGTGATGAAATCGCGCGGCGCGACCTTCAGATAGCGCTGGCAGGCAGCCATCAGTTCGCGCAGCGGATATTTCTTGTTGAGCGGCACGAGCATGTCGCGCAGCGCGTCGTTCGGCGCGTGCAGCGAGACGGCCAGCGCCACGGGCAGTTCGTCGGCGAGGCGGTCCATCATCGGCACGACGCCGGACGTGGACAGCGTGACGCGGCGGCGCGACAGGCCGTACGCGTTGTCGTCGAGCATGAGCCGCAGCGCGGGCACGACGGCCGAGTAATTGAGCAGCGGCTCGCCCATACCCATCATCACGACGTTCGTGACGACGCGGTCGGCTTTGCCGTTCGGGCCCGGTTCGCGCCCCAGGGACTCGCGCAGCGCGAATTCGGCCATGCGCAGCTGGCCGATGATCTCGGCGGTAGTCAGATTGCGCGAAAAGCCCTGCTTGCCCGTCGAGCAGAAGCGGCAGTTGACCGCGCAGCCCGCTTGCGAGGAGACGCACAGCGTGCCGCGCGCCTCTTCGGGAATGAATACGGTTTCGACGGCATTGCCGTTGCCGGCATCGATCAGCCACTTGCGCGTACCGTCGGTCGACACCTTGTCGCTGATGATGCCGGGCATGGCCAAGCTCGCGCGGCCCTTGAGCTTTTCGCGCAAGGACTTGGCGAGATCGGTCATGCCGTCGAAATCTGCGGCGTTGTATTGGTGAATCCAGCGCTGCAGTTGCTTGGCGCGAAACGGCTTCTCGCCGAGGCTGCCGCAGTACGCGACGAGGCCCTCGGCGTCGAGATCGAGTAGATTGACACAGGGTTCGCTCATACCCCCTCCCTTACTTCCTTCCGCGCCCAACGTGACTACGGCCGCTTAGCGCGAGTAGACGTTGATTTGCGGGAAGAAAAACGCGATTTCGACGGCAGCCGTTTCCGCTGCGTCCGAACCGTGCACGGCGTTCGCGTCGATGCTGTCCGCGAAGTCGGCGCGGATCGTGCCGGCTTCCGCCTTCTTCGGATCCGTCGCGCCCATCAGGTCGCGGTTCTTCAGGATCGCGCCTTCGCCTTCCAGCACTTGGATCATGACCGGGCCCGAGATCATGAAGTCGACGAGGTCCTTGAAGAACGGACGAGCAGCGTGGACTGCGTAGAACTTCTCGGCATCAGCGCGCGACAGTTGCGCGAGGCGAGCTGCGACGATCTTGAGGCCGGCGCCTTCAAAACGGCTATAAATCTGGCCGATCACGTTCTTCGCGACTGCATCCGGCTTGATGATCGACAGGGTGCGCTCGATTGCCATAAAAAAACTCCAAATAATTAACAAGTTACAGGATCAAATGAATCCGGCATTGTAGCACGATCGCGTGTATGATTGCGATTGAAACCCAATTGAAAACTGCCGGTTGAAACCTTCGGGTGGAACACTTATCTTAGGTAAGAGCGGCGTGGCGGGAACCCTCCGCGCGCCGCCTTTCAGACGTCAGGAGAAGTCAGGAGAAACTATGAACGATTACCCTTACAACCTCGGCCGTAGCGTCACCACGGTCGAGAGCCGCAACCGCGTGCTGCGCAACACCTATTGGCTGCTCGCGCTGTCGATGGTGCCGACCGTGCTCGGCGCCTGGATCGGCGTCGCCACGGGGTTCTCGCTATTCGCCGCCACGAGCCCGGCGATGAGCTTCTTCGCGTTCCTCGCGATCGCGTTCGGCTTCATGTTCCTGATCGAACGCACGAAGAACAGCGGCATCGGCGTCGCGGTGCTGCTCGGCTTCACGTTCTTCATGGGCCTGATGCTGTCGCGCCTGCTCAGCTTCGTGCTCGGCTTCGGCAACGGCGCCGCGCTGATCATGCTCGCGTTCGGCGGCACCGCGATCATCTTCACGGTGATGGCAACCGTCGCCACGGTCAGCAAGAGCGATTTCTCGGGTCTCGGCAAGTGGCTCATGATGGGCGTCGTGGTGCTGATCCTCGCCTCGCTCGCGAACGTGTTCCTGCACCTGCCCGCGCTGATGCTCACGGTCTCGGTGCTCGCCATCGCGATCTTCTCGGCGTACATGCTGTTCGACGTGCAGCGCGTCGTGAACGGCGGCGAAACCAACTACATCTCGGCCACGCTCGCGATCTATCTCGATCTGTACAACGTGTTCTCGAATCTGCTGATGCTGCTCGGCATCTTCGGCGGCAACAACAACCGCAACTAAGCGCAGCGGCCGCAAGCCGCAGCGCCAATAAAAAACCGGCCTCCTGGCCGGTTTTTTTCGTCCGCAGCGCAGGCGCGGAAGCCGGCGCCGAGCGTCAATCGCGCTCGAACAACGCGATCGACTCGACGTGCGACGTATGCGGGAACATGTTGACGACGCCCGCCCCCTTGAGCCGGTAGCCGGCCTCGTGCACGAGCAGCCCCGCGTCGCGCGCGAGCGTGGCCGGATTGCACGACACGTAGACGATGCGCTTCGGCAGCGGGCCGTCGCCGCTCTGCGCGATGTCGGCGAGCGCCTTCGAGACCGCGAGCGCGCCCTCGCGCGGCGGATCGATCAGGAACTTGTCGAACGCGCCGAGCGCGCGCATGTCGTCGGCCGTGACCTCGAACAGGTTGCGGCACGCGAACGACGTATGCTCGGCCACCCCGTTGGCGCGCGCGTTTTCGAGCGCGCGCGTGGTCAGCGTCTCGCTGCCTTCGATACCGACCACTTCGCGCGCGCGGCGTGCGAGCGGCAGCGTGAAGTTGCCGATCCCGCAGAACAGGTCGAGCACGCGATCGCCCGCCGCCGGCGCGAGCAGCGACAAGGCGCGGCTCACGAGCACGCGGTTGATCGCGTGATTGACCTGCGTGAAGTCGGTCGGCTTGAACGGCATGCGGATGTTGAACTCGGGCAGCGTGTAGTCGAGCTGCGGTTCGAGCGGATAGAACGGCGTAACGGTGTCCGGCCCTTTGGGCTGCAGCCAGAACTGCACGTTGTGCCGATCCGCGAACGCGCGCAGGAGTGCCTCGTCGGCCTCGGTCAGCGGCTCGAGAATGCGCAGCACGAGCGCCGTCACCGCGGAGCCGACCGCGAGTTCGATCTGCGGCATGCGATCGCGAATCGATAGCGCGCCCACGAGCTCGCGCAGCGGCACGAGCATCGCCGACACGTGCGGCGGCAGCACCTCGCAGCTCGTCATGTCGGCGACGTAGCTGCTCTTGCGCTCGTGGAAACCGACCAGCACCCCGCCCTTTTTCGGCACGTTGCGCACGGTCAGGCGCGCGCGGTAGCGGTAGCCCCAGGTCGGGCCGTAGATC
>CAUPOD010000301.1:0-4255 GCA_963512745.1 uncultured Burkholderia sp.
CCCCGGGGGTCATTTTTTTTCGGCCGCGGGGGGGGCGGGCGCGCGCGGCCCCCCCCCCCCCCCCCCACACCCCCCCCCCCCCCCCCCCCGCCGCGTCTACAATGCCGGTTGCTCAATGTTGAGCGCGGCCTGCCCCGTTGCGGCGCAGGCGCGCTTGAACCGTCTATTTCATGAAGCCTGTCGTCCGCCTGACCGCCTCTGCCACGACCGCCCTGCCGCGTCGGCTGCTGCTCACGTTGTGTTTCGTCTATGCCGCGTTCGGGCTGTTCGACCGCGATCCCTGGAAAAACGAGGACGCGGCCGGCTTCGGCGTCATGTGGACCATGGCCGAAGGCCATCTGCGCGACTGGCTGCTGCCGAACCTGGTCGGCAAGTTCGTCACCGCGGACGGCCCGCTCGGCTACTGGCTCGGCGCGGGCGCGATCCGCGTGCTCGGCCAATGGCTCGCACCGGCCGACGTGGCCCGCATCGGCACCGGACTGCTGTTCTGCGCGGCCTGCGCATTCGTCTGGTACGCGACCTATCTGCTCGGGCGGCGCGCCGAGGTGCAGCCGTTCAAATACGCATTCGGCGGCGAGCCCGAGCCGCACGACTACGGCCGCACGCTGGCCGACGGCGCACTGCTGATTCTGCTGGCCTGCTTCGGGCTCGCCGAGCGCGGCCACGAAACCACGCCGCAGCTCGCGCAATTCGCGGCCGTCGCGGTATACGTGTACGGGCTCGTGCGCGCCATCGACAAGCCCTATCAAGGCGCGCTCTGGTGGGGCTTCGCGCTCGCGCTCGTGGGCCTCTCCGGCAATCCCGTGCTGGTCGGCGCGCTGCTGCTCGGCACCGCGGCGCTGTGCTGGATCACGCCCGAGCTGCGCAACGTGCGCCTGCTGGTCGGACTACCGTTCGCCGCCGCGCTGTTCGCGCTGTGGCCGCTCGCGGCCTTCACGGTGGCCCCCGACGACGCGAGCTGGTTCTTCAATCAATGGCTGCACGGCAGCCTGATGCGCTTCTCGGGTCCGCCGAGCCGCGTACTCGGCTACGCGGCCAAGAACCTGCCGCTGTTCACATGGCCCGCTTGGCCGCTCGCGATCTGGGCGTGGGTCAGCTGGCGCGGCACGCGGCGCCGTCCGCACATCGCGGTCGCGCTGGCCGCGGTCGTGCCGCTGCTCGGGCTCGTAATCCTGCAAAGCCGCGAAACCAACCGCATGTACATGCTGCTGCTGCCGCCGCTGGCCGTGCTCGCGAGCTTCGCGCTGCCGACGCTCAAGCGCGGCGCGATCAATGCATTCGACTGGTTCGCGGTGCTGAGCTTCACGATTCTCGGCAGCTTCGTGTGGCTCGTATGGCTCGCGTCGCTGACGGGCTTCCCGCATCCGCTCGCGCGCAATCTCGCGCGCCTCGTGCCCGGCTACACGCCGCATTTCAGCTTGCCGATGTTCGTGTGCGCCCTGGTGGGCACGCTGTCGTGGCTGGCGCTCGTGCGTTGGCGCGTGTCGCGCCAGCCGCGCGTGATGTGGCGCAGCGTGGTGCTTTCGGGCGCGGGCACGACGCTGATGTGGGTGCTGCTGATGACGCTGTGGCTGCCGTTCGTCAACTACAGCCGTACCTATCGCGACGTCGCGCAACAGATCGCCGCCCACCTGCCCGCGGACTACAACTGCATCGCGCCGGTACGGCTCGGCGATGCGCAAATCGCGACGTTCGCGTATTTCGGTCATATGCATTTCGAATTCGACGGCGATTGCGACGTGATCCTGCGTCAGGACGTCGCGGACTTCGGCGCCCCCAGCGCGGTCTCGCCGTATGTGTGGCGCCTGATCTGGGAAGGCCGCCGCGTGGCCGACCGGGACGAACGGTTCAGGCTCTACGAGCGCATCGAGCGCGTGCGTCATAAGCCGCGTACGCGGCAGTTGAGCCACTGAAACGCGCGAGCGCGCGTCAAACATCGTCAAAACGGGGCGCTTGGGCGCCCCGCGCCTTTACAGCGGCGCGCCTCTTGCGCAAGATGTCCCTCGATGTCTTAATATCGGCACGCGTTTGCTCTATGCTTGGGCAAACCGGCGCTGCCTCTTCCGCGTTGGCGGCTGTTTCCCATTCACCCCTAACATAGTGAGCGCATCATGGGTCTTCTCGATATCGTTGGCGGCCTCGTCGGCGGCCAAGCCGGCGGCAGCAATCAAAGCTCGCTCGCCTCGTCGGCGCTCGAATTCATCAACAACCAGCCGGGCGGCCTCAACGGCCTCGTCAGCCAGTTCGAGCAAGGCGGCGCGGGCGACGTGATCAAGTCCTGGATCAGCAACGGCGCGAATCAGGCGATCTCGCCCGAAACGCTGCAAAATGTGCTCGGTTCGGATACGGTTGCCCAACTGGCCGGCAAGATCGGCATCGATCCGCAGCAGGCTTCGTCGCTGCTGGCTCAGGTGCTGCCGCACGTCGTCAACGGCGCGACGCCGGACGGCCAGGTGCCGGCCGGCGGCCAAGTCGATACCTCGAACGTGCTCGGCACGCTCGCGCAGCTGGCAGGCGGCCTGTTCGGCAACAAGCAGGCTTGAGCGTTTCTGCGGGTAGCGTAGACGGTAAGCGCTAGCGCTGCCGCGTTGCGTCAGCGTTGTCTGTTCGTCTAAGCGCCGCACGAAAACGTACGAACGCCACGGGAGCGATCCCGTGGCGTTTTTGTTTGTGTTCACGAAAAGGAACCGGCCGGCTGCGCAACAGTCAGAGGGTGCGTCATGTCACGGAGCACACTTCATGAAACACTCGCCTTTGCGCCGTTCCCTGTTGGTGGCCGTGGCTGCGACGCCGCTCGCCGGCGCGTGCGCGGCATGGCCTAGCACTGCGCGCGACGCGACGAGCGCGCATGAACGCCTGAGTGCGTTAGAGCGTGCGACGGGCGGGCGCCTCGGCGTCGCGGCGCTAGATCCGACCGGCGCGACGCATATCGGCTACCGGGCCGACGAGCGGTTTCCGTTCTGCAGCACGTTCAAGGTCATCGCGGCAGCGGCGATTCTGAAACGCAGCGAAACCGAGAGCGGCCTGCTGGAGCGGCGCATCGCTTATTCGAAGGACGAACTGGTTGCGTACTCCCCCATCACGGAGCAGCACGCGGGCAACGGCATGACGGTAGGCGCCCTGTGCGCGGCAGCCCTGCAGTACAGCGACAACACGGCCGGCAATCTGCTGTTGAAGCTATTGGGCGGTCCGCCGGCCACGACCGCCTTCGCGCGCGCCATGGGCGACCCGGCGTTCCGCCTCGACCGATGGGAGACCGCACTGAACTCCGCGCTGCCGGATGACCCGAGAGATACCACGACGCCCGCCGCGATGGTCGCGAGCCTGCGTAGGCTCGCATCGGGCGACGTGCTCGCCGCGCCGCAGCGCGCGCTGCTCGTGGACTGGATGCGCGGCAACACGACGGGCGCGGCCAGAATCCGCGCGGGCGTGCCGCAAAGCTGGGCCGTCGCGGATAAGACCGGCACGGGCGATTACGGCACGACCAACGACATGGGCATGTTATGGCCGCCCGGCAAGCCGCCCGTGGTGCTCGTGATCTACTTCACGCAGCCCGAACCGGCCGCGCCCGCGCGCAGCGACGTGGTCGCGGCGGCGGCACGGATCGTGGCCGAGACGCTCGCTTAGCGGTCTCGGCCCGCGACGAGCGGGTACAGGATGCCCGCGATCACGGCGCCCGCAATCGGCGCGACCCAGAACAGCCAGAGCTGATCGAGCGCAGCGCCACCCACGAAAAGCGCGGGACCCGTCGAACGCGCGGGGTTCACCGAGGTATTCGTGACCGGAATCGAAATCAGGTGGATCAGCGTCAGGCACAGGCCGATGGCGATCGGCGCGAAGCCGGCCGGCACGCCGCGCTTGTCGGTAGAGCCGAGGATCACGAACAGGAAACCGGCCGTCATCACGAGTTCGCAGATGAAGGCCGCGCCGAACGTGTAATGCCCCGGCGAATGCTCGCCATAGCCGTTCGTGGCGAAGCCGCTCGCGACCAGATCGAAGCCCGGCTTGCCGGTTGCGATCAGATAGAGCACGGCCGCGCCGAGCGTCGCGCCCACGACTTGCGCGACGACGTACGGCACGACATGACGCGCCGGGAAACGCCCCGCCACGGCGAGCCCCACGCTGACGGCCGGATTCAGATGGCAGCCCGAGATATGGCCGATCGCGAATGCCATCGTCAGCACCGTCAGGCCGAACGCGAGCGCAACCCCCGCGAAGCCGATCCCGAGCCCCGGGAACGCCGCGTCGAGCACGG
>CAUPOD010000302.1:0-4252 GCA_963512745.1 uncultured Burkholderia sp.
GCCGCGCAGCGCGCGAAGCTCGACGATCCCGAGCGCACGCCGTCGGCACGCGTGCTCGCGACGATGCGCGCGCGCGGGCAGTCGTTCCTGGCCTTCGGCCTGGAGGAGAGCCGCGCGCATGCCGCGTATTTCCGCGCGCGTCCGCTGAGCGACGCCGCGGCGCGCGAGGCGCATGCGCTCAGCGAGCGCTCGCTGGCCGAGCAGGCCGAGCTCGAAAGCAAGGACGCAGGTTCGTTCGACGCGTTCGTGGCCGCTTATCGCGCTTACACTTTGAACCGCTTCAGCGTATAAATATCCTTCGCTCCGATTCGATCGAGGGATCCGCCATGCCTACGTTTCAAGACCAGGAAGTCATCGAAATCACGTCCGGCCGCGCGTTCCTGCGCTTTGCGCCGCAGGCGGGCGGCCGCTTGATGTCGTGGGATCTCGACGGCGAGCCCGTGATCAGCTGGCCCGACCCCGCCAATTGGGGGCGCCCGGCCGGGATTCGCGGCGGCAATCCGCTGCTGTTTCCGTTCCTCGGGCGGCATCGCGTCGGCGGCAAGATCGGCCTGTGGCAGGACGCGCAGGGCGTCGTGCGCGAGGTGCCGATGCACGGTTTCGCGCGCGACCTGCCGTTCTCGGCCGAGCTGTCCGCCGACGGCACGGGCATCCGCATGACGCTCAGCGACAGCGATGCGACGCGCGCGGGCTATCCGTTCGGCTTCCGCTTCGAGGCCGCCTACCGGTTGCTCGACGCAGCCACGCTCGAAGTCGAATTCGTCACGACCAATACCGGCGACACGCGCCTGCCGTACTACGCGGGCCATCACTTCTATTTCTTCCTGCCGCACGATCAGCGCGCGATCACGCGTCTCGAATTGCCGCCCACGCACAACCGCCGCCAGGACGCCGACGGCGCGCTCACCGAGCCGGTGCCGGGGCAGGCGAGCTACATGCTCGATACGGCCGCGATCATCGACAGCTTTCACTGCCTGGACGGCACGCCGAAGCAACCCGTGCGCATCGTGATGCCGGGCTTGAAGCGCGTGATCGACATCGACCTCGATCTGCCCGGCTCGCTGCCGTGGTATGCGGTCACGACCTGGGCCGAATCCGATCAGGCCGATTACTACTGCGTCGAACCGTGGCTCGGCTTGCCCGACGCGATTCACAACGGCCAGGGCCTGCGCTGGCTCGAACCGGGGCAGACGGAGACGGCGAAGCTGACCATCCACGTGAGCGCATCGGCATAAAGGGTCCAGGCCGTCGGTCCGTCGGCGCCCCGCCCGGCGGCGCCGGACGGCCGTATGCGGTTTCCGAGCCTTTCGCGCCGACATGCTGTAGTCTTGGCATCCGTAACCGCCAGGAGAGCCACGCATGTCCACCGAATTCATCTGCCGAAACCAGTCGTGCCAAGCACCCTGGGACCTGAGCGAAGTCAAGCTCAAGGACGAAGGGCAGGGGCTGCTGTTCCGTTGCCCGATGTGCGGCGCGCGCAATTACGTCGAGCGCTTCGAGGGCGACGACGGCACCGTCGTCTATGAACAGATCGAAGGGCGCCCCTACTGATGAGCACGGAGCGTCCCATGAAATCGTCCGCCGATATGTCTTTTGCGCAGCTCGGGCTGCCGCCCGCCACGCTCGCCAATCTCGAACAGCTCGGCTATAGCGCGATGACGCCGATCCAGGCCGCGAGCCTGCCGATCGCATTGAGCGGCCAGGATCTGATCGCGCAGGCCAAGACCGGCAGCGGCAAGACCGCCGCGTTCGCGCTCGCGCTGCTCGCGCGCCTCGATCCGCGCCGTTTCGACGTGCAGGCCATGGTGCTGTGCCCGACGCGCGAACTGGCCGACCAGGTCGCGCAGGAAATCCGCCGCCTCGCGCGCGCCGAGGAAAACGTCAAGGTTCTCACGCTGTGCGGCGGCACGCCGATGCGCCCGCAGGCCGCGAGCCTGGAACACGGCGCGCACGTCGTGGTCGGCACGCCGGGCCGGGTGCTCGATCACCTGCAGCGCGGCACGCTGAAGCTCGGTGCGCTCAACACGCTCGTGCTCGACGAAGCGGACCGCATGCTCGACATGGGCTTCTTCGACGACATCGCCGCCGTCGCGCGCGAGTGCCCGAAGGACCGCCAGACGCTGCTGTTCTCGGCCACCTATCCCGACGGCATCGCCAAGCTCGCGCAGCAGTTCCTGCGCAATCCGCAGCAGGTCAAGCTCGACACGCAGCACGACACGCGCAAGATCCGGCAGCGCTTCTACGAGGTCGAGGAGAACCGCCGCCTGCACACGGTCGGCTTGCTGCTCAATCATTTCCGGCCGGCCAGCACGATCGCGTTCTGCAACACCAAGCAGCAATGCCGCGACTTGCTCGACGTGCTGGAGGCGCAGGGCTTCGTCGCGCTCGCGCTGCACGGCGAGCTCGATCAGCGCGACCGCGACCAGGTGCTGATCCGCTTCGCGAACCGCAGCTGCTCGGTGCTCGTCGCGACCGATGTCGCCGCGCGCGGGCTCGACGTGGCGCAGCTCGAAGCCGTGATCAACGTCGACGTGACGCCCGATCCCGAGGTGCACATCCACCGTATCGGCCGCACCGGCCGCGCGGGCGAGGACGGCTGGGCGTTTACGCTGGCGACCATGGACGAGATGGGGCGCGTCGGCGCGATCGAGCAGGCGCTCGGCGCGGAGGTGCCGTGGTATCCGGTGTCCGAACTGACCGACGCTTCCAAGGAGCGGCTGCTGCCGCCGATGGAAACCGTGCAGATTCTCGGCGGCCGCAAGGAAAAGATCCGTCCCGGCGACGTGCTCGGCGCGCTGACGGGCGACGCGGGTTTCAAGGCCGAACAGATCGGCAAGATCAACGTGACCGATTTCTCGACCTATGTCGCCGTCGAGCGCGGCGTCGCGACCGAGGCCGTCAAGCGCCTCAATGCCGGCAAGCTCAAGGGCAAGAAGGTGCGAGCGCGCTTGATGGTCGGCGAGATGGACGAGTGAGGCACGCGTGACGCGCGCGTGCGCCGAAGCCGCAATCCGTTTGCGGGCCGCCGCGCGCGCGGCCCGGCGCAACTGTGTTCCATGCCTGCCCGCGCGGGTGTATGCACCGCTTTGATTTGGATCGTACAAGCTTCCGCTGCGGGGCGGCCGTGCGCCGGCGCGTGCCGGACGGCCGTATTGTTTTTTAGTCGTTGTTTTTAGTCGTTGTCGATATCAATACCGGAGAATAATCAAATGACCTCTTCCTCGATGCGCCGTGTGCTGCTCAAGGGCCTTGCCGCTTGCGCGCTGGCCAGTGCCGTTCCCGCGTTCGCCGCGGATGCGCCCGTGCTGCGTGTGTCCGCGATCCCCGACGAAGCGCCCACCGAACTGCAGCGCAAGTTCGAGCCGCTCGGCAAGTATCTCGAAGCGCAAACGGGCATGAAGGTCGTGTTTACGCCGGTGTCCGACTATGCGGCGGTCGTCGAGGCGTTGGCGACGGACAAGATCGATCTCGCCTGGCTCGGCGGCTTCACGTTCGTGCAGGCCAACATCCGCACCAACGGCAACGTGATCCCGATCGTGCAGCGCGCGGAAGACGCGAAGTTCACGTCGAAGTTCATCACGTCCGATCCCGCGATCCACACGCTCGCGGACCTGAAGGGCAAGACGTTCGCGTTCGGCGCGCCGTCCTCGACGTCGGGCAGCCTGATGCCGCGCTACTTCCTGATGCAGGCCGGCATCAACCCCGAGGCCGATTTCAAGCGCGTCGCGTTCTCGGGCGCGCACGACGCGACCGCCGCGTTCGTCGCATCGGGCAAGGTGGATGCGGGCGCGCTCAATGCATCGGTCTGGCAGAAGCTCGTCGACGAGAAGCGCGTGGACCCGAACCAGGTGCGCGTGTTCTACACGACGCCCGCGTACTACGACTACAACTGGACGGTGCGCGGCAACCTCGACCCCGCGCTGATCCGCAAGCTGACCGACGCATTCCTGGCGCTCAACGCGTCGAATCCGCAGCAGCAGGAAATTCTGAGCTTGCAGCGCGCCAGCAAGTTCATCCCGACCAAGAAGGAGAACTACGACGGCGTCGAGAAGGCCGCACGCGCCGCCGGCTTGCTGAAGTGAGTTCGCGGTGAGTTTCGTATTGAGCGGCGTAAGCGTCGTGCATGCCGGCGACGCGCCCGCGCTCGCCGGTATTTCGCTTGCGGCCGAGCAGGGCGAGCGCATCGCGTTGATCGGGCCTTCGGGTGCGGGCAAGACCACCTTGCTCTCGCTGCTCGGCAACGTGCGGGCGC
>CAUPOD010000303.1:0-4251 GCA_963512745.1 uncultured Burkholderia sp.
GCTATATCGGCATCGGCGGGCCGGCGGATCTGGACGGCACGCGGCGCATCGGCCGCTTCGTCGAGAAGCCCCCGGCCGAACTTGCGCGGCAATACGTGGCGTCGGGCAGCTATTGGTGGAACAGCGGCATCTTCGTCGTGCGCGCGCGCGTATGGCTCGCGCTGCTGCGCGCGCTGCAGCCGGCCATGTACGACGCATGCGAACGCGCGTTCGCGGCGGGCCGCGACGAGGGCGGCTGCTTCCGGCCGGACGCGGCCGCGTTCCTGAAATCGCCCGCGGATTCGATCGATTATGCGGTGATGGAGCGTCTCGGCGGACGCTGCGGCGTAGTCGTGCCGCTGGTGGCGGGCTGGTCCGATCTCGGCTCGTGGGACGCCGTGTGGCACGCGATGGAGAAGGACGCGAACGGCAACGCGGCGCGCGGGCGCGTGGTGTTCGAGGGCGCGACGTCCTGCTATGCGCAGTCGCACGGAAGGCTCGTGGCGTGCGTGGGGACCGACAACATCGTGGTGGTCGAGACCGACGACGCGGTGCTCGTCGCGGACCGCGCGCACGTGCAGGACGTCAAGGACCTCGTCGCGCGCATCAAGGCGCAGCGCGCGCCCGAAGCCGATACGCACCGCAAGGTGCGGCGCCCATGGGGCGTGTACGACTCGATCGACCGCGGCGAACGCTTTCAGGTCAAGCGCATCGTCGTGTCGCCGGGCGCGCGGCTCTCGCTGCAGCTGCATCACCATCGCGCCGAGCATTGGGTCGTGGTGAGCGGCACCGCGCGCGTCACGCGCGGCGAGGAGCAGTTCCTGCTGACCGAGAACGAATCCGCCTACATCCCGCTCGGCGTGAAGCACCGGCTCGAAAACCCCGGCAAGGTGCCGCTCGAAATCATCGAGGTGCAGTCGGGCACGTATCTGGGCGAGGACGACATCGTGCGCTTCGACGACGCCTACGGGCGCTGCGGATGACGCAAGGCGGGGAACGCAACGGGCAGCACGGGTAGTACGAGTAGCACGGACGGAACGGCAATCCATCGGCGACAGGACGGCAATCATGCGCGAACTACAGGGAATCTCGGCACGGCTGATCGATGCGGCATTGATCATCGCGGGCGCGGCGATTTCGTCGCAGATCCGTTTCGGCGATCTCTCGCAGCGCGGGTTCTTCGGCGCGTTCGTGCTGTTCTCGGCCGCGTTCGCGCTCGCGATCTTTCCCGAGTTCGGCGTGTACGGTTCGTGGCGCGGGCGCGCCAAGGGCGCGCTGGCCGGCCAGGTGGCGCTCGCGTGGCTATTCGTGCAGGGTTGCGCGCTGGTCCTGATGGCGTCGCTGCACAGCGTGGATTTCGTGTCGCGGCTGTGGATCCTGTATTGGACCGTGCTGTCGGGCGGCGCGATGATCGCGTGCCGGCTGCTCGTGCATTCGCTGCTCGCGCGTGCGCGCCGTGCCGGGCTCAACCTGCATCAGGTGGCGGTCGTCGGCAGCGGGCGGCACTGCGAGGCCGTGATGCGCCGGATCGACGCCGAACCGGCATCGGGCTTCCGCGTCGCGGCGGTGTTCCATACGCATGCGGAGGCGCCCTCGACGCGCAACCCGCGCATTCCCGTGTTCGGCACGCCGGGCGCCTTCGCCGATTTCGTGCGGCGCACGGGCGTGCACGAAGTTTGGCTCGCGATGCCGTTGTCGGAGGAGCGCACGATTCTCGGTCTCGTCGATGCGTTCCGCGACGAGCTCGTCAATCTGCGCTTCCTGCCCGACGTGCACAGCCTCGCGCTGTTCGGCGGCAGCGGCGTGATCGATCTGCTGGGCGTGCCTGCGATCAACCTGGCCGCGTCGCCGCTGCCGCCTGCTTCGCTGGTGCGGAAGGAGGCGTTCGACCGTCTGTTCGCGGCGCTCGTGCTGGTGCTGCTCGCGCCGCTGTTCGCAGTGCTCGCGGCCGCCGTCAAGCTGTCGTCGCCCGGGCCCGTGCTGTTCAAGCAGCGCCGCAAGGGCGCCGACGGGCGCGTGTTCACGATCTATAAGTTCCGCACGATGCGCACGCACACGGAGACGGCCGGCGTCGTCATGCAGGCTACGCGCGGCGACCCGCGCGTGACGAAAGTAGGCGCGTTCCTGCGGCGCACGAGCCTCGACGAACTGCCGCAATTTTTCAACGTGCTGCGCGGCGACATGTCCGTGGTCGGGCCGCGTCCGCATGCGCTCGAGCACGACGATCTCTATCAAAAGGTGGTGAACGGATACATCCACCGCTATCGAATCAAGCCGGGGATCACGGGGTGGGCGCAGGTCAACGGCCTGCGCGGCGAGACCGACCGCATCGAGAAAATGGAGCGGCGCGTCCAGCACGACTTGTACTACCTGACCAATTGGTCTTTCGCACTCGACATGCGCATCATCGCGGCGACCGTCTTCAAAGGGTTCGTCCATCGCAACGCGTATTGAAGCAGGCATGCCGGGTTGGACGTCCGGAAGCGACAACGGGCGCGCCCAGAAGCAATAAAGGGGAACATCATGAACCGATTCGAACAGTTTGTACGTACGCCGGCAACTCTCATATCTTTCGTATTCCTTACTGCATGTTCGTTGTCGCCGGGGCAACGCATGATCACGCCGGCGGCGCTCGACGAGACGGGCGGCGAGTACAGCAGCGAACCGAAAACCCAGGTGAAGATTCCGATCACCGACATCAATCTCGCGCTGGTGCGCAAGATGAAGGCCGCACGGAGCGCAACCCTGAACGCCGAAACCGTGAAGCTGTTCGGGCAGCCGTCCGCCTATCAGGTCGGTCCCGGCGACGTGCTGCAGATCACGGTCTGGGATCACCCCGAGATCGCGGCCGCGCTCGGCGCGGCGGTGGCCGGCGCGGCGCGTCCGGCCGACGCGGCTCCCGGGTTCGTCGTCGATTACGCGGGCAACGTGCAGTTTCCGTATGCGGGCACGATTCACGTGGCGGGCGACGACGTGACCACGATCCAACGCAAGCTGCATACGAAGCTGAGCAACGTGTTCAACAAACCCGAGGTCACGGTGCGCGTCGAATCGTTCCGTTCGGCGCAGGTCTACATCGACGGCGAGGTGCGCGCGCCCGGCGCGCAGCCGATCAACGACATTCCGATGACGCTGACCGAAGCCGTGAACCGCGCGGGCGGCTTCACGCCGAACGCCGACCAAAGCCGGGTCGAATTGCAGCGAGACGGCGTCACCTATCCGATCGACGTCGCGTCGCTCATGACGCACGATCACAACCCGCAGCGCATCGTGCTCAGAAAGGGCGACATGCTGCATATCGCCTCGCGCGACGACAACGGCATCTATCTGATGGGCGAGGTCAACCGGCCCGCGACCGTGATGCCGATGCGCAACGGGCACCTGACGCTGGCCGAGGCGCTATCGCAGGCGGGCAGCATGAACCCGAACACGGCCGATGCGAAGCAGCTGTTCGTGATCCGCGGCTCGACGGGCGCCGAACCGCAAATCTTCCACCTCGACGCGCTGTCGCCCGTCTCGATGCTGCTCGCGAATCAGTTCGAGATGCAGCCGAAGGACATCGTGTTCGTCGACAACAACACGCTCGTGCGGCTGAACCGCGTGCTGAACCTGTTCCTGCCGGCCATCAATGCCGGGCTGACGGGCGCGCTCGTCACGAAGTAGCCGACCCGATGCTTTGCGCATCTTAGTGGACATTTGAGGAGCCCGCAGTCATGGCCATCCCGTTCGATAACCGTTACGACCTCGCGCCCCCGGCCGAGGAAGCGCGTCTGACCGACTACCTGGAAGCGCTCATGCGCAACCGCCGGCTGATCCTGGCGATCACGCTCGGCACGCTCGCGCTCGCGGCCGCCTATGCGTTCATCGCGCCGCCCGTCTATCGCGGCGACGTGCTGATCCAGGTCGAGGACAAGGCTGCCAACAACAACGACCCGAAGCAGACGTTCCAGGCGGTCTCCGGGATGTTCGGCGCGAAGGCGACGACCGCGGCCGAGATCGAGCTGCTGAAATCGCGGCTCGTGACGGAGGAGACCGTCAAGCAGCTGCATCTCGACATCGCCGCGCAGCCGCGTTCGGTGCCGGTGATCGGCGGCATGCTCGGCTGGCTCGCGGGAACCGACGCGTTCGCGTGGCTCAGCCGGAAATTCGATCTGGGGCGCTACGCGTGGGGCGAGGAGCACATCGCGGTGTCGATGTTCGATACGCCGGGCACGTTCTACCGCGAGCCGTTTACGCTGGTGTCGCGCGGCGCGGGCGCGTACACGCTGCTCG
>CAUPOD010000304.1:0-4248 GCA_963512745.1 uncultured Burkholderia sp.
CGCGTGGCAGCCGGACAGCACCAGCGCGTCCGGGGGGGGGGGGCGCCGGGGGGCCCACCCCCCCCCCAGCCCGCGCCTAAAAAACCCCCCCCCCCCCCCCCCCCCCCCGCGCCGCGGCGCCGAAATTCCCGGCGCCTGTCAAATGTATCGACGCGATCGAAGCCGGCGTGCTGCATGGCTTCGACAAGGGACTGAAGGCCGAGCGCGAGGGTTTCCTCGCGCTCTTGCAGACGCCCGAGAGCCATGCGCTGCGCCACGCGTTCTTCGGCGAGCGCGCTGCGAGCAAGATCCCCGACGTGCCCGCCGACACGCCCGTGCGCGAGATCCGCTCGGTCGCCGTGATCGGCGCGGGCACGATGGGCGGCGGCATCAGCATGAACTTCCTGAACGCGGGCATTCCCGTCACGCTGCTCGAAACCAGGCAGGACGCGCTCGAACGCGGCCTCGCGACGATCCGCAAGAACTACGAGGCGCAGGTCAAGAAGGGCAAGCTCACGGCCGAGAAGCTCGAAGCGCGCCTGGCGCTGTTGAAGCCGACGCTGTCGTACGACGATCTGAAGGAGGCCGACCTCGTCATCGAGGCCGTGTTCGAGGAGCTCGGCGTCAAGGAGCAGGTGTTCCGCAAGCTCGACGCAGTCGCGAAGCCCGGCGCGATCCTCGCGTCGAACACGTCGACGCTCGATCTGAACAAGATCGCCGCGTTCACGAAGCGGCCGCAAGACGTGATCGGCATGCACTTCTTCAGCCCCGCCAACGTCATGAAGCTGCTCGAGGTGGTGCGCGGCTACTCGACCGCGAACGACGTGCTCGCGACCGTCATGCAGCTCGCCAAGAAGATCCGCAAGACCGCGGTGGTGTCGGGCGTGTGCGACGGCTTCATCGGCAACCGCATGGTCGAGCAGTACATCCGCCAGGCGCTGTTCATGCTGGAGGAAGGCGCGCTGCCCGCGCAGATCGACGGCGCGATCGAGCGCTTCGGCTTCGCGATGGGGCCGTTCCGCATGAGCGATCTGGCCGGCAACGACATCGGCTGGGCGATCCGCAAGCGCCGTTACGTCGAGCAGCCGAACATGCAGTATTCGAAGATCGCGGACCGTCTGTGCGAGCAGGGCCGCTTTGGCCAGAAGACGGGCGCGGGTTGGTACGACTATCAGGCCGGCGACCGCAAGGCCAAGCCCTCGGCGCTCGTCGCGCAGATGATCGTCGACTATTCGAAAGAGCGCGGCGTGACGCGCCGCACGATCGGCGACGACGAGATCGTCGAGCGCCTCGTGTTCGCGCTCGTCAACGAGGGCGCGAAGATTCTCGAGGAGAAGATCGCGTCGAAGGCGTCCGACATCGACATGGTTTACCTGACCGGCTACGGCTTCCCGCTGTGGCGCGGCGGCCCGATGTGCTACGCCGATTCGGTCGGCCTGTATAACGTCGAGCGCGCGATGCGCCGCCATGCCGAGGGCGCGAACGGCGAGGCCTGGCAGATCGCGCCGTCGATCGTCGAGCTGGCGCGCGACGGCCAGCGCTTCACCGAATAAGGGGCGGCGATGTCCGGCATCCAAGCGGGCGCGCGCGGCGAGACGGGCGCGTCCGATCCCCTCCCGATGCGTCCCGCGCGCGAAGCGCTGCTCGTGATCGACGTGCAGAACGACTTCATGCCAGGCGGCGCGCTCGCGGTGCCTGACGGCGACCGCATCGTGCCCCTCGTCAACCGCCTCATGGCGCGCTTCGAGACCGTGGCGCTCACGCAGGACTGGCATCCGCGCGGGCACCTGTCGTTCGCGGCCAATCATGCGGGCGCCGCGCCGTTCTCGATCACGCGCCTGCCTTATGGCGACCAGGTGCTGTGGCCCGTGCATTGCGTGCAGGACAGCGCGGGCGCGGCGCTGCACGACGATCTGGACAGTGCGCGCGCCCGGCTCGTGGTGCGCAAGGGCACGCGCGCCGAAGTCGACAGCTACTCGGCTTTCGTCGAAGCGGACCGCCGCACGCCGACGGGGCTCGCCGGGTATCTGCGCGAGCTCGGCATCGAGCGCGTGTGGTGCTGCGGCCTCGCAACCGATTACTGCGTCGCGTGGTCCGCGCTCGATGCGCGCGCGGCCGGCTTCGAGGCGGCCGTGATCGAGGACGCGTGCCGCGCGATCGATCTCGACGGCTCGCTCGAGCGCGCATGGCGCGATCTCGCGGCAGCCGGCGTCGAACGTGTGCTTGCCGCGCAATTACTGACGCATCGATTGGCGGATTGAACGCCGGCCGCCGCGGCGCGCGGCCATGGCGGCCGATCGCACGAAGCTACACAGAATCAGGTTCAGGAGAGACAAGATGAGCGAAGCCGTAATCGTATCGACCGCCCGCACGCCGCTCGCGAAATCGTGGCGCGGCGCCTTCAACATGACGCACGGCGCGACGCTCGGCGGCCACGCGGTGGCGGCCGCCGTCGAGCGCGCGCGGATCGACCCGGCGCTGATCGAGGACGTCGTAATGGGCTGCGCGTTTCCCGAAGGCGCGACGGGCGGCAACATCGCGCGCCAGATCGGCGTGCGCGCGGGGCTGCCGGTATCGGTGCCGGGCATGACCGTGAACCGCTTCTGCTCGTCGGGGCTGCAGGCCATCGCGCTGTGCGCGCAGCGCATCGTCGCGGGCGAGGGCGATGCGTACGTCGCGGGCGGCGTCGAGTCGATCTCGTGCGTGCAGAACGAGATGAACCACCACATGCTGCGCGACGGCTGGCTCGACCGGCACAAGCCCGAGATCTACCTGAGCATGCTCGAAACGGCCGAGATCGTGGCCAAGCGCTACGGCATCTCCAAGGCGCGCCAGGACGCGTACGGCGTGCGTTCGCAGCAGCGCGCCGCGGCCGCGCAGGCCGAAGGGCGCTTTGCCGACGAGATCGCGCCGATCACGGTGCTGGCCGGCGTCGCCGACAAGGCCACGGGCCAGTTGCTCACGCGCGAAGTCACGGTCGGCGCGGACGAGGGCATCCGTCCCGCCACGACGCTCGAAGGCGTCGAGAAAATCCGCTCGGCCGTGCCGGGCGGCGTGATCACCGCGGGCAACGCGAGCCAGTTTTCGGATGGCGCGGCCGCTTGCGTCGTGATGGACGCGAAGCTCGCCGAGCGCCAGGGGCTGCAGCCGCTCGGGATCTTCCGCGGCTTCGCGGTGGCGGGCTGCGAGCCGGACGAAATGGGCATCGGGCCCGTCTACGCGGTGCCGAAGCTGCTCGCGCGCGCGGGGCTCGAGGCCGACGACATCGGCCTGTGGGAACTCAACGAGGCGTTCGCGGTGCAAGTGCTGTACTGCCAGGACAAGCTCGGCATCCCGGACGAGCGTCTCAACGTCAACGGCGGCGCGATCGCGGTCGGCCATCCGTATGGCGTGTCGGGCGCGCGCATGACGGGCCACGCGCTCATCGAAGGCAAGCGGCGCGGCGTCAAGTACGTGGTCGTGACCATGTGCATCGGCGGCGGCCAGGGTGCGGCGGGGCTGTTCGAGGTGGTTTGAGCGGCCCGGGCGGCGCGGCGAGCAGCGCGCCGGACGGGATGGGATAATGGCGGGAGCGCCGCGGCGCGCTTTGGCTTTGAACCGACCGTCTCCACCCGCCCGACATGACTACAGCATCCCCCCCGCAGCCCGACACCGCGCTGCCTGTCCTCGAAAGCCCGTTCGTCGATCTGATCGGCGCCGAGTTGATCCACGCGCGCGACGGCGCGAGCGAAGTGCGCCTCGATCTCGAGACCAAGCATCACAACACCTGGGGCGTCGCGCACGGCGGCATCGTCATGACGCTCGCCGACGTCGCGCTCGCGCAGGCCGCGCGCAGCCTGACCGACGACGGCATCGGCGTGGTCACGGTCGAACTCAAGGTCAATTTCATGCAGCCGGGCAAGGGCGTGCTGCACGCGTACGGGCGCGTCATGCACCGTTCGACCACGATGGCCTTTTGCGAGGGCGAGGTGCGCGATGCCGACGGCACGTTCGTCGCCAAGGCGCTCGGCACCTTCAAATACGTGAAGCGGCTGGCCGTGGGCCGCGACGTCGCACGCCAGCGCATGCGCACCGATGCGCACGCGCAACCCGGGCCGAGCGACGCCTGAGCGCCGGCGCGTGCATCACACATTTCACACCCGATGTCCCTGAATCCCAAGATCGCCGAAATCCTTGCGATGGTCGAGCGCGCCAAGCGGCCCGCATACCATGAGCAGACCGCGCAGCAGGCGCGCGCCGCATACGAGCGCAGCGCGCTGATCCTCGATG
>CAUPOD010000305.1:0-4244 GCA_963512745.1 uncultured Burkholderia sp.
GGTCTGCGCACCGCAATGGCACGCATATTCGCGCTTGAGCTTCTTCGTCAGCTTCGCGTCGATGACGAGCCCGTAGTCGTAGAACAATTCCTCGCCCGGCTCGATGTCGCGCAGCGCATGGATAAACACGCGGCCCTCTATCTCCTCGGCCCCGCAATTCGGCTCGCACGAATGGTTGATCCAGCGCGCGCTGTTGCCGCCGATCTTGCCGTCGATCACGTTGCCGTCTTCGAGCGCGAAATAGAAGGTATGGTTCGGGTGCGCGGGATCGTGCGGATGACGGCGCAACGCCTCGTCCCACGAAATGCGCTCGCCCTTGTATTCGAGGATCCGGCCGCCCGACGCGAGCGGCGCAACCGCGAAAATGCCTCTGCCGTGAATGCCGGAACTGCGCACGGCAATCCTGCGTGAACTCATCGAACCAACCCTTTGTAGAATTTCCAAACCGGAACCGGCCAGGCCAGACGTGAATCGCCAAGCCAAGCGCATCCTACACGGTCGGTATGACTTCGTTCAACGCATACAAAAAACGCCGGCGCCGGTGCGCCAAACAACCGCCCCGGCGCGGTTTCAGGCTTGCGCGAAGATTTTCCAGACCTTTTTCTGGGTCGCGGCATCGCCTTCTTCGTAGTCCGAGCAGTCGAGACGCAAATCGCTGTCGGTCATGTTCAGGTCGAGCGCCGTGCAATGGTAGCTGACCTTCTTGCCGGTACGCGTCGGCACCAGGAACTTGCAGGTCACGCACATGCGCTGCGGCGGGATTTCCTCGTTCAGCTGCAGCTCGCGCAGCATCTTCAGCAACGCCCGGTACAGCATGCCCTGCTCCTCGCCGGCGAGCTTGCCGACCGCGCGCGACAGGAAATCCGGCCATTGCAGCGCTTTCTTGGCCGCCGTGCGCCCCCGCGCCGACAAACGCACCGCGAGCGCGCGGCCGTCGTCGAGCGCCCGGCGTTTCTCTACGAGCCCCTTATGCTCGAGCGTGCTGACCGCATCGCTCGTGGTAGCCGCCGTTAACTGGGTTTCGCGCGCGATCTCGCCGAGCCGCATCGGCCCCTTGCGCTGCAACAGCAGCACGAGAATCTCGCCCTGGGTCGGGGTCAAGCCCGCTCGCTCGGCCCAGTCCCATGCCTGGCTCCGCATCGCGGTGCTGAGCCGCAACAGGCTGTGCGTGACCCGACCTGCAGCCTGATTGCCGTATACACCTTCGCTCATAGTCTTTTCAGTTGTTGCCGGCCGTATGGGGACCCTCGGCCGTAGTGGGTGATCGAATCGTCGCGCACCGATGCAGCAAGTAGGACAAGTCACATTCTAAGCGACTAAACAAAATCGTACATCTAACTTGTCCACTAGCATCTGTGGATAAACCCGGGATAAGTTGACGCACAGCATGTGCACCGATTCTTCATAACTGAGCCGGCCGCCGAGCCGACCCAAATTCCATCCCGAGTTGCCGGCGCCTGTCATGCCGTAATCCGTGTGGTTGTCCCGCGCGCAAGCTTTTGACTCTACGAGTGAATTAATAGTTTTCCACAAAAATACGCGCCGCTTGTTAACTACTATTACAAACGTATACATAGATTTGCAGTAAACCTAACAACCGTGCTGCCGGACGCGCAAAAATTTTTTTTACGTTCTCCAACGCAGGCATTGCTGACGCACGGTCTCGTTCAACGACTGCTCTTGTTTGAAAACCGTGCGCAGCCAAGATGCGTCGTTTACGCGCGCCTGCGCTTGTGCGGCAATTTGATCGAGCGCAACGCTCGAACCGAGCGCCTGCGCATGCGGGGCGAGATGCTGCAAGGTATCCAGAATGTCTTCCGCGATCGTGCGTCGCGCATTCGTCTGCGGATTGACGCAGACGCCGGCCAAGCCGAAGCGGCACGCTTCGAAACGATTGAACGTGTATACGAGGTAATCGTCCTCCGTCGGCGTAAACGGCCGGTCGAGCAGCAGATGGCGCGCGAGCGCCTGGATGTAGCAGGCGATTGCCGCGGCGCGGTCGACCGACAGCGGCGTATCCATCACGCGGACCTCGATGGTGCCGTACGCGGGTTTCGGCCGGATGTCCCAGTAGAAATCTTTCATACTGTTGACGACGCCGGTGTTGAGCATCTTCGAAAAATATTCCTCGAAGCCGCTCCACTCGAGCACGAACGGCGCGCGGCCCGACAACGGAAACGCGAATACCGAATTGAGGCGTGCTGAATGAAATCCGGTGTCGACCTTCTGCACGAACGGCGAAGAGGCCGAAAGCGCGATGAAGTGGGGAATGTAGCGCGACATCGCGTGCAGCAAAAACAGCGCGCTGTCGGGATCGGGGCAGCCGATATGCACGTGCTGGCCGAACACCGTGAACTGTTTGGCAAGGTAGCCGTAAAGTTCGGAAATATATTGGAAGCGCGGCGCATCGTAGATCTGCCGTTCGCTCCATTGCTGAAACGCGTGCGTGCCGCCGCCGCACAGACCGACGTTGAGCTGATCGGCCGCTTTGAGCAGCGTATCGCGCAGGATGTGCAGTTCGTCGACGGCTTGGGCATGCGTTTTACAGATGCCTGTCGATAGTTCGATCATGCTTTCCGTGATCTCGGGCGTGATCGTGCCCGGGTACGTTTCGTTCTTGATCAAACGCATAAGATCCGACGACGCATTGGTCAGATCGTAGTCGTGCGTGTTGACGAGCTGTAGTTCGAGTTCGATGCCGAACGTGAACGGCTCCGATTGGACAAAAGCTTCGAGTGCCATAAAACAATTCCTTATACGAGACCCCGCAGCCGAGCGCCGTTAAGCGTCGTCGCGGCGAACTTCGCCGACCTTCGTCAAAACCGCATGGATCCAAAGTGGACTCGCCAGTTGCAACAGGCCGACCGCACAGATCACGATCGCATGCAGGCGCGGATCGAAATTCGGATAGAGCTGGTAGGTGTCGTCTACGAGCAGGTAAGCGAGCGCCGACATCGGCGCGAGCGAAACGCCGAGCGCCAATCCCTGTTTCAGATTGATGCCGCTCGGTTTGGCGAACGCGAGCACGCCGATCAGCTTGGCGACACCGCGCGCCGCGATCAGCGCGACCGCGGCCAAGCCGCCCAACGCCAAATCGCTGCGTTCGAGCGACGTCACGGCGAGGACGAACAGCACCACGGTCAGCAGCCAGCCGGCCGTGCCGAAATGCTCGGGCCAAAGCTGCGGACGCTGATCGAGATTTTTGACGAAGATGCCGGCCGTCAGCAGCGTCAGCACGGTCGGCAGTTTCAGCGTTTCGGCCACGGCGATCGCGAGAATCACGAGACCGAACAGCGCGACGAACGAATGGTCGTCGCCGATCGACGCCGCAATCTGCCGGCTCAGAAAACGGCACGCGCGCGCGAACAGATAACCGACGATTGCGGACCCGCACAGCAGATAAATCGGTTGGAAAATCGTGGCCAGCACGTTGCCGTACGCTTCCTGGTGCTGCCAGCTCGACAGCAGCTTGGCCAACACCACGGCGTATACGCTGTTCAGCGCACTCAACGTGACCATGCGCTGCGACACCTGCCCTTCCGCATGCAGTTCCGTTTTCAGCTGAATCACCATGGCCGGCGACGTGGCGACCGAAATCGCTGCGATCACGAGCGCCACCATCGCAGGCACGTTCAACGCGAGCAAAACGACCGACACCAAGGCAAACGTAAGCGTCGCTTCGGTGAGGCTCGTGACGATGAGCCATGGATTGCGACGAATCCAGCGCAGATCGAGACGGCTGCCCAGTTCGAACAGCAACAATCCGAGCGCGACGTCGATGACGAGCCGCGAATTGCCGCTGGTGCTCGCGTCGATCGTGCCGAAACCGAACGCGCCGGCCATCAGACCGATCACCGAATAGGTCGTGATGCGCGGCACGCGCCACGCGCGGTACGCGAGTTCGCCGAAAAATCCGGCGATGAACAACGCGAGACCCGCCCAAAAAACGGCGTCGGGGGTGAGGGGCCAATCGGGCAGAAACGAAAATGCCGATCTCAATCTCATCGTCGGGATGTCTCCTTTGTAAAACAAGAATCAGAGGCGAATCGTGGCGATTCGTTCGATAGGTGCCGGCGGCGTGCGATCGGCAACCGGGACATGAGATAGCCAGCGTGTGGCTGAAGCTGCGTGGTCAGTCGGCCGATCTGAATTGTCGGCCTGATATGTGATGAAACGGGCGCCTTGCTTCGGAAGGCCCAGGGATTGTGCCATAGCTGAGCAATTTCGGTGCCTCGCCAGGTGGC
>CAUPOD010000306.1:0-4241 GCA_963512745.1 uncultured Burkholderia sp.
GCCCTTTTTTTTCTGCCCGGCTCATTGACCCGGCTTTTAGGTCCGGGCCGGCCAGCGGCCTTAGATCAGTTCGCGCAGCGCCGACAGATCGAAGTCGCGTAGATTCTTGTCGTCGCCCGCGCGCACCTTCTCGACCCATTGCGGATCGCTGATCAGCGCGCGGCCCACCGCGATCAAGTCGAACTCGTCGCGCGCCATGCGCTCGATCAGGTTGCCGAGGCCGACCGGCGACGACTGCTCGCCGCCGAACGCCGCGAGGAAATCGCCCGACAGACCGACCGAACCCACGCTAATCGTCGCGGCGCCCGTGAGCTTCTTGGCCCAGCCCGCGAAGTTGAGACCGTTCTCGCCGTCGAGCTCGGGGAACTCGGGCTCCCAGAAACGGCGCTGCGAGCAGTGCAGCACGTCCGCGCCCGCTTCGACGAGCGGCACGAGCCACTCGGCCATTTCGTCGGGCGTATTGGCGAGACGCGCCTTGTAGTCCTGCTGCTTCCACTGGCTCAGGCGCAGGATCACCGGGAAGTCGGGGCCGACCGCCGCGCGCACGGCCTTCACGACCTCGACGCCGAAGCGCGACCGTTCGCGCAGCGTCGCGCCGCCGTAGCCGTCGCTGCGCAGGTTGGTGGCGCCCCAGAAGAACTGGTCGATCAGATAGCCGTGCGCGCCGTGAATCTCGACCGTGTCGAAACCGAGCCGCAGCGCCTCGGCCGCCGCGCGCGCGTAGGCCGCGATCGCATCGGCGATGTCTTCGTCCGTCATCGCCTTACCGCGCGGCTTGTCGGGCGAGAACAGGCCCGACGGGCTCTCCGGCGGCGCATCGGGCGCCCATTGCGAATACGGATGCGGCGCCGAACCCACGTGCCAGATCTGCGGCGCCATCTTGCCGCCTACGGCGTGCACGTCGTCGATGACCTTCTTCCAGCCGGCCAGCGCGGCCTCGCTGTGGAAGAACGGAATCGCGGGTTCGTTGCGCGACGCGGGCCGGTCGATCACGGTGCCTTCGGAGATGATCAGGCCGACGCCGGCCTGAGCACGGCGCTGGTAATACGCGGCCACATCTTCGCCCGGCACGCCGTTCGGCGAGAACGAACGCGTCATCGGCGCCATCACGATACGGTTCGGAAGATGCAGGTTCTTGATCTGGAACGGCCGGAACAGCACGTCGAGTTGAGACGGGGTCATGTACGTCATCCTTCGGAGCGAATGTAGTGTGGAATAAGCGGCCTGAGCGGCCTGGCGCGCGCGCCGCGCATCCGGTCGGCGTGCGAAATTTCCGGAATGCGCAGCCGCGGCCGCTGCACACGAGATAATATGCGAGCCCGGCAAAGCGCGCTTGAGCCGCCCCGCCCTACGATCTCGCCCTTTCGTCGCCATGAACTACCTCGATCCCTCCGAAATCGCCAGCTGGCACGCGCACGTCTATTTCGACGCGGCGAGCCGCGACGCCGCGTGGGCGCTGCGCGAAGAAGTCACGCGCCGCTTCGCCGATCTCGCGCAGATCGGCCGCTTCCACGAGCAGCCCGTCGGCCCGCATCCGCTATGGTCGTTTCAGATCGCGTTCGACGCCGTCCATCTGAACGAACTCGTCTCATGGCTCGCGCTCAACCGCGGCGCGCTCGACGTGCTCGTGCATCCGAACACCAGCGACGAGCTGCGCGACCATCGCGACAGCGCGCTCTGGATCGGCCATTCGCATGCGCTGAATCTGCACGCGTTCGACGACTGAACGCGCAGACTCGCGTCCCGCCCGCCCCGTCGTGTCGAGGCTCCACTCCATTCGTAGCGGACGTTCGCGACGCAGTGACAAGTGAATCTTGTCAGTTGACTTTTGAGATGTCGTTCTTTATCGTTCGTTCATGGCTAAGGCAGATCTGATTCATCCCGGCGTGGCGGTTCGAGAGCATTGTCTCGAACGCTTCGGCTTGTCCGTCACGGCCGGCGCAAAGGCGTTGGGCGTCAGCCGTCAGGCGTTGACCAACCTGCTCGGCGGCAAGACCGCGATTTCCCCGGAGATGGCATTGCGCCTCGACCGCGCGTTCGGCGGCGGCGCCGAGACCTGGCTGCAGCGGCAGGTGGTCTACGACCTCGCGCAGGCACGCCTGCGCATGCCGGAGTTGAACGTCACACCCGTGGTACCCGAGGTGCAAAGAGCGTTGTTTTGAGGAGCGGCGCAAGCGGCATCGCCTAGCGGGCATCGGCCGTATCCGCACCGGATGAGCTTGCGCGAGTGCCGCGCACCGATCCGGCGGGGAGCGCTTTGCCTTTTAAATTTAGCATCCCTAATCGACTGGACGAGCGCCCTGCCGGCTCGTGCTTGGCAAACGACCGGAGCCGGCCATGACCTTTCTCGAAATGTCTCGCGATACCCTGTTGCGCCCGTTGCAGATCGTGTGCGGCATCGTCGAGCGGCGTGCGGCGCCGCTGCCGATCCTGTCCAGCGTCATGCTGAGCACGGCCGGCGCGCGGCTGCAATTGCGCAGCACCGATCTCGAACTCGAACTCACGGCCACCGAAACGCTCGGCGCGCATGCGGCCGAGACGTCGCTGACGGTTCACGCGCGCAAGCTGCTCGACGTCGTGCGCGCGATGCCCGACGCGACGCTCAAGCTGGATCTATCGGGCGCGCGCTTGAGCGTGCGGGCCCCCGGCAGCCGCATCGTGCTGCATGCGGGGGATGCCGGCGAGTTTCCGCGCTTCAAGGCCGCGGCCGACCCGGAGGCTCGGGCCGGGCATTCGTTCACGATCCCGGCCGGGACGTTCAAGCGGCTGCTGCACTCGGTCCACTTCGCGATGGGCGACAACGAGATCCGCTATTTCCTGAACGGCGTGTCGTTGATCCGTGGCGCCGACCTCACGGCGGTCGCCAACGACGGCCACCGGCTCGCGCTCGCCACGGCACCGTTGGATGCGCATGCCGAGTCGCACGGGCGTGAAGCAGCGGAAGCGCCGGCAGCAACCGAAGCGCGACAGGTCATCGTGCCGAGAAAGACCGTGCTCGAACTCATCCGCCTGCTGCCCGACGACGAGACGGCGGTACGCGTCGAATACGCGGGACGCCACGTGCATTTCTCGTTCGCTTCGATCGGCTTTACGTCCAAACTCATCGACGGCCGCTACCCCGATTTCCGCCGCGCGATCCCAGCGCGCTTCGACGCGGTCTTCGCGCTCGCGCGCGAGCCGTTCCTCGCGAGCCTGCAACGCGCCGCGGTGCTCGGCAGCGGCAAGTTCTCGAGCGTGCAATGCCTGGTGTCGCCGGGCTGCCTGCGCGTGTACGCGCGCAACGCGGAGAACGAGGAATCGGTGGAGGAATGCGCGATCGACTATGCGGGGCCGCCCGTCGATCTGAGTTTCAATGTGCGCTATTTGATCGACGTGCTGTCGATCCTGCGCGCCGAGACGATCGAACTGCGGATGAGCGAATCGAGCCTGAGCGCCATGATCGTCGCGCCCGGGCAGCCGGGGTTCGAGTATGTGGCGATGGCGCTGCGCAAGTGATCGGCCGGAATGCCCGCATGCCTACGCGATGGCGCGAGGTCGGCGCCGCTGCGCAAACTACGAGTACGCGCCGTCATTCCGATCGCGTATCGTTGCACGATGTTCCACTCCGCGCCGGCCCCGTGCCGCCATCGCCATCCGCCATGCAAACTTACTCCGCCACCGAGCAACTCCTGCAGGACTTCCATACCCGCAACCCGGGAGCGACCAGCGCGCTACTCGCGTATACCGAAGCGCATGTAGGCACGCGCCGCTATCCGTCCCCCTACGCGGCGCTCGCCGCATGCGTGCCGCCTGACGCGGGCACGCGCACGGTGCTCGATCTCGCCTGCGGCGACGGCTACTTGCTCGGACTGCTAGCGGCCCGCGGCGACACGTCGCTGAACCTGATCGGCATCGACATGAGCGAAGCCGAACTCGACGCAGCCCGCGCACGACTGCCGCACGGCGTCACGCTGCTGCGCGAGAAAGCCCAGCAACTCCCGCTCGCAAGCGGTTCGGTCGATTACGTGCTTTCGCACATGGCGCTGATGCTGATGGACGATCTCGAACAGGTGCTGCGCGAGATCCGGCGCGTATTGCATGCGGGCGGCACGCTCGCGGCCGTGGTCGGGCGGCAGTTCCTGCTCGGCGAAGTCGACGATATTTTCAAGCGGCTCTTTCTGCCGCTCGCCAAGGAACACCTCGCGCTCCCGCCGTTCGGCGACAAGCGCACGCGCACGGCCGAAGGCTGGATGGAATTGCTG
>CAUPOD010000307.1:0-4240 GCA_963512745.1 uncultured Burkholderia sp.
GTGTGGTTATCTGCTTCCGGTTGACTCCAGAAGATACCCACACCCATCCTATAAGTTCATACGCCTGCTACACCGACCTGTATTTACCTTTCCTACTTTTTTTATATTCCCCTGGATCTATTCTTCCAGTGCCGCGGTTGCATCTCGCCGCGTCAAGAAGGTGCGTGGCGGTGACGATACGTTGGTGGCGATTTTGAATTGGGGGAGAGTAGGTTTAGGGGTTTTGGGGTTATAGGGCATATGAAGCTTAGGACAGGGGTGGGGGGTGGGCGGGGTGGGGCCCGGCGGGCCCCCCCCCCCCCCCCCCCCACCCCTGTCCTCCCAGGTCCGAACTTGCCAACGGTGTCAAACACCGGCACCAAATCCGCGCCCAACCAACGCGTTCAGGCATACTGACGGGGTGCCAAATCCGCGGCGCTCGCGCCGCCCCCCTCATCTTATGTTTGCGAAGAAGTTCCGTTTCCCGCTCGCATTGGCAGCCGCGCTCGGTGCGCTGTCGCTGCTGGGCGCCTGCGACGATCAATCCGGCAGCGCCCCCGCTGCCGCAAGCGAACCCAGCGTGTCAGGACTCAAAGATTTCCTCAAGGCGATCAAGCCCGCGCCGCTGCTGCTGAAGGGCCTCGAACCCGGCGTCTCGACCGAGGCCGACGTGCGCGCGCGCATCGGCCGGCCCGAAACCGAACGCGTGTTCACGGACGGCTCCAAACGCCTCGAATATCCGCGCGGCCCGATGGGCGACGAAACCTATATGGTCGATCTCGACAGCGACGGCCTGTTCGTCCGCGCCGTCCAAGTGCTGACCGCCGAAAACATCGCCAAGGTCCACCCCGGCATGACGATGGACGAGGTGCGGCGCCTGCTCGGCAAACCGACCGAAATCGCCCAGTATCCGCTCAAGCCCGAAACCGTCTGGAGCTGGCGCTGGCGCGAGGGCGGCTTCAATCAGGACGCATTCTTCAATGCGCACTTCGGCCCGGACGGCATGGTGTACACAACGTCGCGCAGCGATATCCTGAAGAACGGCCACTAACGAGCGAATCGAACAACCGAAAGAAGAGGGCCGATAGGCTCGGCCGTCGCCGCGCCTCGGTACGGGATCCGGATGCACCCGACAGCGCACGCGCTCGAGCGTGCGCTCAACGGCCCTGCGCGACGGTGCCGCCAAGCCGCGCGAGCTGCGCCTTGAAGCACGGGCCGCTCGACCCTTCGGCCGCCAGCGTGGCGAGCGTCTCGCGCACCTGCTCGGTCTGCCGCGGGCCGTGCGCGAACGGTTTGGACGCATCGAGCAGCGCCGCCCTCAGCGCGCCGGTCAACGCCGCGGGGCCGCCCGGCGTCGCCGCGATCGCGAGCAGACGGTCTTCCCACACCAGAAAATGCGCAATGCGGGTGAGACGCGGCGCGGCGGCATCGTGCACGGGCAGCGGCGCTTGATCGAGCCGGTCGAGCACGTGCTCGGCCGGTAACGGCTTCGCGACTACGAACCCCTGCACGGCATCGACGCCGAGAATTTCGAGCGCGTCGAGCAGGTCCAACCGTTCGATGCCCTCGGCCAGCACCTGCTTGCCCAGCGCATGCCCGAGCCGCACGAGTTGCAGGATGAAACGCAGCGTTTCGAGCGTCTTCGCTTCTTCCACGCCGACCGTCAGGCCGCGGTCGATCTTGACCCAGTCGAACGGCATCTCGCGCAGCCGCGTGAGGCTGCTATGCCCCGAGCCGAGATCGTCCTGCGCGAGCAGCACGCCGAGCGCCTCGAATTTCTCGAGCAGCGAGGGATGTCCCGCGTTGGGGGGCAATGCCTCGTTCTCGAGCACTTCGAGCATCAGGCGCTCGGGCGGGCATGCGTGCGCGGCCAGCGCGTCGCGCGTCGCCTCGTAGTAGCGCGGGTCGTGCAGGGCGGCGGGCGGCAGATTGATCGACAGCGCGAGGTCCACGTCTTGTTCGCGCCAGCGCTTGCAGTCGGCCAGCGCCTGCGACAAGCCTTGCGCGTAGAGCGCGAGCAAATCGTCGGACGTGAGCGCGGCGAGGAAGTCGTCGGGCATCACGACTGCGTCGCCGTCGCGCAGCCGCGCGAGCGCCTCGATTTTCGTGATGCGGCGCTCGCGCAGATCGTAGAGCGGCTGATAGTGCATCTGCAGCGAACCCTGGCGCACAAGGGCGGCCCAGCGCTGGCGCACCGAGACCGGAATCGCGTAGCCGTTGTCGTCGACGCCTTGCAGCTTGCCGGCCGCGCAGCCGAGCAGCGTGTGCAACAGATCGACGAACGAGGTTTGCGTCGGGCCGACGAAGCCGCCCGGCAGCGGGCTATAGAGCACCAGCACCGCGAGCGGACGGCGGCCGGGCACGCCGATCGGGATCGCGGCCGCAGAGCGCGGGCCGCTCTCGAGCGCGAGCGCGCGCCACGGCACCGCGCGCGGATCGGTGCGATAGTTGATCACGCGCTCGACTTGGCCGCTACGCCATGCGCGGCCGATCGCGCCTTGCCCGCGCGGATCGTCGGCATCGGTCACGACGTAGGTGGCGCTCGATTGCAGCAGGGCGGCGTGGAACGCATCGAACGCCTTGCCGCTGGTCGCCTCGAAGAAGAACACGCCGTGCGCGTCGGGGCGCGCGACCGCGCATGCGGCGACTTCGTCGTGCCCGGACAGGATGCGCGTGACGCGCTCGATGAAATTCGTGTAGTTGTCTTCTTCCCAGACCGCGCGCGTAAGCCGCTGCAGCACTTCCTGCTGCGAATCCTGAAGCGCCTGGTAGCCCTTGAGCTGGTAGGCGAGATCGGCCGTGAGGCGCTGCGTGTACATCGACAGCTGGCGCGCCGGCACGGTGTCGCCGACGAGGCGCTCGATCGCCTCGAACAGGATCGCGCGGCTGCGCACGAGTTCTTCCTTGTCGAGCCCGACCGCGGCGTGGATGCGGCCGATGCGCTGGGCCATGGCCGCATGCTCGGCGTCGCCGAGTTCGGGTTCCGCGAGGGCTAGCAGATTCTGCCGTTGTTTGGCTTTGAGTTGAGTCAATTCTGGTTCGGACAGCATCGCTAGGATGTGCCGAGATTTAGGTAAACGCGAAAGCTCGGCGTAAAACGCGTCGACAACCTGCTCGGCGTGCTGGCCTAGCGATTCGATAAAAGTCCGCATCCCTTCCTCGCGGTGGCGAAATTACTGACCGCATGCTTGCTTGGGGTAATTTTTTGCCAAGTTATACCATAGCGGAGCGCATAAATTGAAACTTGCGAGACGGCGCGCGTCGCTTTGCGTAAACTGCGTGCCGTCACCTCGTCCCAGCGGCCCATCCGATCATGTTTTTCGTTCGCCCAGGCAGGCTTGCCGATCTCGACGCGCTCGCGCAGATGGCGCGCGCGGCGCGGCCCATGTTGCATTCGCTGCCGCCCGACCGCGACGTGCTGGCCGCGCGCCTCGCGCTTTCCGAGGCGTCGTTCAGCGCGTCGATCGAGGCGCCCGGCAACGAGTTCTATTTATTCGTGCTCGAGGACGGCCGCAGCGGCGACCTGGTCGGCACGGCCAGCATCGTGGCCGCGGCCGGGCTAGAGGAACCGTTCTACGTATTTCGCAACGACGCGCTGATTCATGCGTCGCGCGAACTGCATGTGAGCAGCAAGGTGCATGCGTTGACCATGTCTCACGAATTGACGGGGCTCACGCGGCTCGCCGGTTTCTATCTCGACCCCACGCAGAGTACGCGCCACGGCGAATTGCCCGCGGGAGGCGCCGGCGTGCTCGCGCATTTGCTGTCGCGCGCGCGCATGCTGTACATCGCCGCGCATCGCCAGCGTTTCACGCCCGACGTGTTCACGCTGCTGCTCGGGCCGACCGATAGCGCCGGGCAGCCGCCGTTCTGGGACGCGGTCGGCCGCAAGTTCTTCGGCGGCCGCGATTTCTCGGCGGCCGAATTGGCGTCGGGCGGCCGTAGCGGCACGCTGATCGCCGAGGTGATGCCGCGCTATCCGATCTACGTGCAACTGCTGCCCGAGGCCGCGCAGCATGCGGTCGGCGTGCCGCACGAGCGCGCGCGGCCGTCCTACGACATCCATCTGGAAGAGGGCTTCGAGGCTGCGCGTTACGTCGATATCTTCGATGCGGGCCCGGTGTTGATGGCGCCGCTCGAGCGCACGGCCAGCGTGGCGTTGCGTGCGTCGCGCACGGTGCGCGGGGGTGCGGCGCAAACGGCTCAGGCCGGGGGCTCCTCGACTGTCGCGAGCGCGTCCGGGGCCGAGCATCTGGTGGCG
>CAUPOD010000308.1:0-4237 GCA_963512745.1 uncultured Burkholderia sp.
GGCATGCGGTGCGCCGAGACCACGCGCGCCTCGTACGGCACGCCGAACTCATTCAGCATGGCTACGGCATGCTGCATCACGTCCCAGTCGGAACTGGAGCCCATCAGCACGCCGACCAGCGGCTCGTCGTGCGTATGGGCAGTCTGGATTTCGCTCATCGTGCGGATCTTCCTTGCTTCTCGGAACGGAGGCGGCGCTCAGGCGAGCGTTTCGCCCGTGATGCGCTCGAGCGCTTCCTGGTACTTGGCGCTCGTCTTGGCGACCACGTCGTCGGGCAGCTTCGGCGCGGGGGCCGTCTTCGGCCAGTCCTGCGCCTCGAGCCAATCGCGCACGAACTGCTTGTCGAACGACGGCGGGTTGGTGCCGACTTCGTATTGATCGGCCGGCCAGAAGCGCGACGAATCGGCCGTCAGCGCCTCGTCCATCAAGTACAGCTTACCGTGCTCGTCGAGGCCGAATTCGAACTTGGTGTCGGCGATGATGATGCCGCGCGTCGCGGCATAGGCCGCGGCTTCCTTGTAGAGCTGGATCGAGATGTCGCGGATCGTCGCGGACAGCTCGGTGCCGATGCGGCGCTCGCATTCCTCGAACGTGATGTTCTCGTCGTGCTCGCCCATCTCGGCCTTGGCCGCGGGCGTGAAGATCGGCTCGGGCAGCTTCTCGGCGTTCTTGAGGCCCGGCGGCAGCGCGACGCCGCACACGGTGCCCGTCGCCTGGTATTCCTTCCAGCCGCTGCCGGCCAGATAGCCGCGCACCACGGCCTCGATCATGATCGGCTCGAGACGCTTCACGACCACGGCGCGGCCCTTGACCTGCTCGGCCTCGTCGGCCGCCACGACCGTCTCGGGCGTGTCGCCCGTCAGGTGATTCGGCACGATGTGCGCGAGCTTGTCGAACCAGAAGTTCGCCATCTGGTTCAGCACGCGTCCCTTGTTCGGAATCGGCTCGCCCATGATGACGTCGAAAGCGGACAGGCGGTCGGTCGTGACGATCAGAAGCTTGTCGGCGCCGACGGCGTAGTTGTCGCGCACCTTGCCGCGGCCCAGCAGCGGCAACGAGCGGAGCGTGGATTCGTAGAGGATGGACATCGTCAATTCGCAGAAAGAAAAACCAACGGGAAAACGCCGCGCCCGCGACGGGCGGGAACGGCGGCGATACTGCTCGGTACTGCGTTCATCCACCGGCCCGCGCCATGCGGGCCGGTAATACTGCATCGCTTACAACGACAACGGCTCGGCTTAAATCAGGCGGCTCAACGCACCACTTGCGCGAGCTCGCCGGACTTGTAGCGCTGGGCCATCTTGTCGAGCGAAATCGGCTTGATCTTGGCGGCCTGCCCTGTCGCGCCGAACGCGACGTAGCGGTCCACGCAGACCTGCTTGGCGGCCGCGCGGGCCGGCTTCAGGTAGTCGCGCGGATCGAACTTCGACGGGTTCTCGGCCAGGTAGCGGCGGATCGCGCCCGTGATGGCGAGACGCAGATCGGTGTCGATGTTGATCTTGCGCACGCCGTGCTTGATGCCTTCCTGGATTTCCTCGACCGGCACGCCGTAGGTTTCCTTCATGTCGCCGCCGAATTCGCGGATCTCGGCCAGCAGTTCCTGCGGCACCGACGACGAACCGTGCATCACGAGGTGCGTGTTCGGGATGCGCGCGTGGATTTCCTTGATGCGCTCGATCGCGAGGATATCGCCCGTGGGCTTCTTCGTGAACTTGTACGCGCCGTGCGAGGTGCCGATCGCGATGGCCAGCGCGTCGCACTGCGTGCGCTTGACGAAATCGGCGGCCTGCTCGACGTCGGTCAGCAGCTGCTCGCGCGTCATCGTGCCTTCCGCGCCGTGGCCGTCTTCCTTGTCGCCCTTCATCGTCTCGAGCGAGCCGAGCACGCCGAGTTCGCCCTCGACCGTCACGCCGATCGAATGCGCCATCTCGACCACGCGGCGCGTCACGTCGACGTTGTAGTCGTACGAGGCAACGCTCTTGCCGTCCGCTTCGAGCGAACCGTCCATCATCACGCTCGTGAAGCCGCTGCGGATCGCCGCGGTACAGACCGCCGGCGACTGGCCGTGATCCTGGTGCATCACGACCGGGATATGCGGATACATTTCGACGGCCGCTTCGATCAGGTGGCGCAGGAACGGCTCGCCCGCATATTTGCGCGCACCCGCCGACGCTTGCATGATCACCGGCGCGCCGACCTGATCGGCCGCTTCCATGATCGCCTGGATTTGCTCCAGGTTGTTGACGTTGAAAGCCGGCAGCGCATAACCGTGCTCGGCCGCGTGGTCGAGCAGTTGACGCATGGATACGAGAGGCATTGTGGTACTCCGTGAATGAAAACCTTGCGCCCTAGAAGGGCCGAAGCGGCTTGCGAGCGCCCGCCCGGCCGAGCCGGGAGGACGGTACGCGGAGCCGGCCGGCGGCCGGACGTCGAATCCCGGCATTTTATCGCGAAGCGCCCCGCGCTCCCAAAAAATGCCCGCCACGCCTTCGGCTTGCGGCCCGCGCGGGCCGCTTTTGCCTCGGTGCGGCCCCGCAGCAAAAAACGGGACGATTCGCGTGCCGGATGCCTAGGGCGTTGCGTCTAGGCGCAGGCTCTCGAATTCACACCGGATCGCCGACACTCACGATCTTCAGCGTGTTGGTGCCGCCCGGCTGGCCCATCGGCTCGCCGACCGTCATCACCACGCGGTCGCCTTCCGAGACGAGCCCGTTGGCCTGCACGAGGTGCAGCGCCTTGCGCAGCGACGCCTCGCGGTCCTGCTCGAAATCGACGTGCAGCGGATGCACGTTGCGGAACAGCGCCATCGCGCGCTCGCTCGTCACGCGCGGCGTCAGCGCGAAGATCGGCACGCGCGTGTGGTGACGCGACATCCACAGCGCGGTCGCGCCCGAATCGGTCAGCGCGACGATCGCCTTGGCGCCCAGGTGATAGGCCGTAAACAGCGCGCCCATCGCGATCGACTGGTCGATGCGCGAGAACGTGCGATGCAGGAAATCGCGCTCGAATTCGACCTGTTCCGATTTCTCGGCTTCGAGACAGACGGCCGCCACGACCTCGATGGTCGGGACCGGATACTTGCCCGTGGCCGTTTCGGCCGACAGCATCACGGCGTCGGTGCCGTCGAGCACCGCGTTCGCGACGTCGGACACCTCGGCGCGCGTCGGCACCGGCGCGTAGATCATCGACTCCATCATCTGCGTGGCCGTGATCACGAACTTGTTCGACTCGCGCGCCATGCGGATCATGCGCTTCTGCAGCGCGGGCACGGCCGCGTTGCCGACTTCGACCGCGAGGTCGCCGCGCGCGACCATGATGCCGTCGGACGCGTTCAGAATGCTTTGCAGAGCCGGGATCGCCTCGGCACGCTCGATCTTCGCGATCATCTTCGGCTTGATGCCGTACGGCTCGCCCGCGATGTTCGCGAGCTGGCGCGCCATTTCCATGTCGGTCGCGTTCTTCGGGAACGACACGGCGATGAAATCGACGCCGATCGACATCGCGGTGCGGATGTCCTCCATGTCCTTGGCCGTCAGCGCCGGCGCCGACAGGCCGCCGCCTTGACGGTTGATGCCCTTGTTGTTCGACAGCTCGCCGCCGACCTTGACGACCGTGTGAATCGCGTCGCCGACCACGTCCTGCACGGTCAGCACGATCATGCCGTCGTTGAGCAGCAGCACGTCGCCCGGACGCAGATCGCGCGGCAGGTCCTTGTAGTCGAGGCCCACGCGCTGCTCGTCGCCGAGCCCGTCGTAAGCCGCGTCGAGCGTGAACGGCGAACCGTTCTCGAGCATCACCTTGCCGTTTTCGAAGCGGCCCACGCGGATCTTCGGGCCTTGCAGATCGGCCATGATCGCGATTTCGCGGCCGGCGAGGCGCGCCGCCTCGCGCACCGCGGCGGCGCGCTGACGGTGGTCGTCGGCGCTGCCGTGCGAGAAATTGAGCCGCACGACGTCGAGTCCTGCCCGAATCATTTGCAGCAGAACCTCGGGCGTGCTCGAAGCGGGCCCGATGGTCGCGACTATCTTGGTGGCGCGAAGCATGTATTTCCTCTTGTCTCTTGTGATCATTGGCTGGAACGGCGCGCGAACGCGGTCCGCGGCACCATTGCGAGAGGCTGGGAGCGCGGCCAGCCGCCGCGCGGGTCGCGCGCCGGTCGTGCCGGCGTCGCTTGTTTTTCCGGCGCCCGCCGCAGGGAACCGCGCCCGTTAGGCTATTTTTTTTTATTTAGGTGGAA
>CAUPOD010000309.1:0-4217 GCA_963512745.1 uncultured Burkholderia sp.
AACTGGCCGACGGTGTACAAACAACCGCCGCCACCCACCCCACCAATCGCAAGAACGGGCCAACGGTGTAAACAACCCCCTGCGCCAGCAGAAAACCTACCCCTACTGCTGACTCAGCGTCAGCGACAAAAGCCGCGCCGTGATATCGACGATCGGAATCACCCGGTTGTAGGCCATGCGCGTCGGGCCGATCACGCCGAGCGTGCCGACCACCTTGCCGTTGACCTCGTACGGCGCGGTCACGACGCTCATCTCCTCGATCGGCACGAGCGACGATTCGCCGCCGATGAAAATCTGCACGCCCTGCGCATGGCTCGACACGTCGAGCAATTGCAGCAACCCCGTCTTCTGGTCGAACACGTCGAACAGCTTGCGCAAACGCGCCATGTCGGACGACAAATCGGCCACTTCGAGCAGATTGCGCTCGCCCGAGATCAGCAGCACGTCGTCGTCCTCGGCCTGCTCGGTGCTGGCCGTGACGGCCGCGTGCATGAGCGCGCTCATGTCGCCGCGCAGCTGTTCGAGCTCGTCGCGCAAGCGGCGGCGCACCTCGTCGAACGAGAGACCCGCGAAATTCGCATTGATGGCGTTCGAGGCTTCCGTGAGCTGCGAAGGCGTGTAGTCGCGCTGCGTGGCCATGATGCGGTTCTGCACGTCGCCCTCAGGCGTGACGATGATGAGCAGGATGCGCTTGTCGGACAGGCGCATGAACTCGATCTGCTTGAACACGTGGCTGCGCCGCGGCGTGAGCACGACGCCGGCGAACTGGGAAAGATTCGAAAGCACGCTGGCCGCGGCCGCCACGACCTTCTGCTGCGGCTCGCCGCTCGGCAGCGAGGTCTGCACGTGGCGCTCGACGGCGGCGGAATCGACCGGGGCCTCGACCGTCAGCATCGTATCGACGAACAAACGGTACGCGCGCGGCGTCGGCACGCGGCCCGCGGAGGTGTGCGGGCTCAGCACGAGGCCAAGCCCCTCCAGGTCGGCCATCACGTTGCGGATCGTGGCCGGACTCAATTCGAGACCGGAATAGCGCGACAAGGTGCGGGAGCCGACCGGCTGACCGTCGGCGATATACCGTTCGATCAGGGTTTTGAGGAGAGTGCGGGCGCGTGGATCTAGCATGATTACTGAAAATTCTAGCGCATGCGGACACAAGCGGCGAGAATCGGCCAAAATCAGGTCGCAATCGTGCCGTAAACGGGGCCGCAGCGGCCGAGCCGCCGCGCTGCGTACCGTGCGCGAGCTAGGCCGTTCGGCCAGCTCGTGGACAGCCGCGATACTTTTCGTCTTCTAGCTATGGTGTAATGCCGGGATGAATACCCGACACCAGTTTCATACGGTCGCCTTGGTCGGGCGTAGCAATACGCCCGGGATCGCCGAACCGCTGGCCGCGCTCGCCTCATGCCTGACCAAGCGCGGCTACGAAGTGGTCTTCGAACGAGACACCGCGCAAGCCGCGGACCTGAACGAATATCCCGCGCTCACGCCGCAGGAGATCGGCGCGCGCGCCGATGTCGCGGTCGTGCTCGGCGGCGACGGGACCATGCTCGGCCTCGGCCGCCAGCTCGCGCCGTACAAGACGCCGCTGATCGGCATCAACCACGGCCGGCTCGGGTTCATCACCGACATCTCGGCCAAGCAGATGAACGACGTCGTGCCGCAGATGCTCGGCGGCAGCTACGAGCGCGAGGAGCGCACGCTACTCGAGGCGCGCATCATGCGCGGCACGGAGCCGATCTACCACGCGCTCGCGCTCAACGACGTGGTGGTCAACCGCAGCGGCTTCTCGGGCATGGTGGAACTGAGCGTGTCGGTGGACGGCAGCTTCATGTACAACCAGCGTTCCGACGGCCTGATCGTCGCCACGCCGACGGGCTCGACCGCGTACGCGCTGTCGTCGTCGGGGCCGCTGCTGCATCCGCAGCTGCAAGGTTTCGTGCTCGTGCCGATCTCGCCGCACTCGCTGTCGAACCGGCCGATCGTGCTGCCCGACGACGTACGCATCCAGATTCAGATCGTCGCGGGCCGCGACGTCAACGTGAACTTCGACATGCAGTCGTTCACGTCGCTCGAACTCAACGACGTGATCGAGGTGCGTCGTTCGCGCCACACCATTCCGTTCCTGCACCCGGTCGGCTACAGCCACTACGCGACGCTGCGCAATAAACTGCATTGGCACGAACACCCGTCCGCCTCCGATTCCTGATTCGCCTCACATGCTCCGACATCTTTCGATTCGCGACTTCGTCATCGTCGCGGCGCTCGACCTCGATTTCGACGGCGGCTTCAGCGTGTTCTCCGGCGAGACGGGCGCCGGCAAATCGATTCTGATCGATGCGCTCGCGCTTACGCTCGGCGAGCGCGCCGACGCGAGCGTCGTGCGCAACGGCTGCGCGCGCGCCGACATCACGGCCGAGTTCGACGCCCCGCCGCGCCTCGCCGAGTGGCTCGAGGAAAACGCGTTCGACGCGGGCGCCGACACCGTCACGTTGCGCCGCGCGGTCGATGCGAACGGCCGCTCGCGCGCGTTCGTCAACGGCACGAGCGCCACGCTCGGGCAGCTGCGCGCGGCCGGCGAAATGCTCGTCGACATCCACGGCCAGCATGCGCATCAACTGCTGATGCGCGCCGATGCGCAGCGCGAACTGTTCGACGCGCATGCCGGGCTCGCCGCCGACGCGGCCGCGCTGAGCAAGCGCTACCGCGCCTGGCGCGACGCGCAGCACGCGATCGAAAGCGCGCGCGTGCGCGAGCGCGAACTGCAGCTCGAACGCGAGAAGCTCGCGTGGCAGTTGGCCGAACTCGACAAGCTCGCGCCGCAACCGGGCGAATGGGACGAGATCAATGCCGAGCACACGCGGCTGTCGCACGCGGCGAACTTGATCGAAGGCGTGCAAGGCGCGTTGCAGGCGCTGTCCGAGTCCGACGATGCGATGCTCGCGCAGCTCGGCGTGCTCGTCGCGCGGGTGCGCCAGCTGAGCACATACGACGCCGCGCTCGGCGACACCCTCGCTGCGCTCGAACCGGCCGAGATTCAATTGCAGGAAGCGGCTTCGTCGCTGAGCCACTATGCGCAGCGGCTCGACCTCGATCCGCAGCGGCTCGCGCAGGTCGAGACGCGCCTCGACGCGTTGCATTCGACGGCGCGCAAGTTCCGCCTGCGGCCCGATGCGCTGCATGCCGAGCAGCTTGCGCGCCGCACCCAGCTCGACGCGCTCGACGCGGCCACCGATCTGGCCGCGCTCGAGGCCGCCGCGCAGACCGCGCACGAAGCCTATCTGGCCGACGCCCGGAAGCTGTCGAAGGCGCGCGCCAAGGCCGCACAGGCGCTCGGTGCGGCCGTCACCGCCAGCATGCAGGAATTGTCGATGACGGGCGGCGCGTTCGAGGTCGCGCTCGTGCCGCTCGCCGAGGGTGGCGCGCATGGCCTGGAGCAGATCGAATTCCGTGTCGCGGGGCATGCGGGCGTGCCGTTGCGGCCGCTCGCAAAGGTGGCTTCGGGCGGCGAGCTGGCGCGGATCAGTTTGGCGCTCGCGGTGATCGCGAGCGCGGCGAGTTTGACGCCGACTTTGATTTTCGACGAGGTCGATACGGGGATCGGCGGCGGCGTGGCCGAGGTGGTCGGGCGTTTGCTGCACCAATTGGGCCGCGAGCGGCAGGTGTTGTGCGTGACGCATTTGCCGCAGGTGGCGGCGCGCGGCGATCATCATTTCCAGGTGGCGAAGTCGCCGGACGGCGAAGGCGGCACGGTATCGAGCGTGTTCGCGCTCGATTCGGCGCGGCGCGTCGAGGAGGTGGCGCGGATGCTCGGCGGGTTGGAGATCACCGCTACGACGCGGCGGCATGATAAAGATATTTTGGTGGGGCGCGCTGGCGCGCGCCCGGGGGGTGGGTTTTAGAACCGTCTGGCGTCTGGTGTTGGCGGCTAGTTCGAACGTGGGAGGACGGGGTGGGCTATCTGCTTCCGGTTGCCTACAGCAGATAGCCCACCCCGTCCCGACCGTTCCATTTCCCTAAAAAATCACCCCCACCTTCTGGCCTTTACTGCCCGAATATTTACCCCTCCCCCGGTTATCCCCCCTCCCCACTTCGGCGGTAGAGACACGAGGAATCGATAAGACCCTAAACGACGCTGTTCCGAGGGTGTAGATTTTTGGGGAATCGGACCCGTCGGGGCCGGGCGGGGGGCGCACCCCCGCCTCCCCCCCGGGGGG
>CAUPOD010000310.1:0-4216 GCA_963512745.1 uncultured Burkholderia sp.
GATCTGGTGAAGCCGGTCAACGCGGCGATCGCCGCGCTCAAGGCCGACGGCACGGTCAGCGTCGCGTCGAGCCGTGCCGATACGTCGCTGACGCTGACGAGCCTGCCGCTCGCGCTGGCTGCGCCGTATTTGACCGGTGCGACCACGGCGCGCGTCGCCGGCGGTACGCTCGGCGCGTCGCTGAAGGCGCAGGCCGACTGGTCGAAAGGTTTTGCCGCGCAGATCGCCGACAGCACGCTCGACCTGAACGCGCTCGAGATCGTCGCGCCGCAGGCCAGGAAGCCCGCCATCGTGCTGCCGCAGGCGCGCGTGGTGGTGACCAAGATCGACACGGCCACGCAGCTCGCGCAGATTGCCAGCGTGAGCGCCACGGGTCTCGCGCTCGACGTCAAGCGTCTGCCGAACGGCGACATCGACCTCGCCTCGCTGGCGGGGGGCGCAAAGCCGGCGCATGCGCATTCCGCGCCTGCGCCGGCCTCGTCGAAAGGCGCGGGCGGCTGGCATTACCGGATCGGCGAATTCGCGCTGCAGAACGCGCAGGCGCATTTCACCGACACGTCCACGCAGCACGCGGCCGATCTCGCGTTCGCGCCGGTGCAGCTGAAGGTGCTCAATGTCAGCGACGATCTGTCGAAGCCGCTGCCCGTGACGCTGCGCGCCACGCTGAACCGCAAGGGATCGCTGGATCTGTCCGGCGACGTCACGCCGACGCCGCTCAAGCTGCGCGTCAAGGTCGATGCCAACCGGGTCGACGTGGCCGCGTTCGAGCCGTATTTCGGCGCGCGCCTGAACGCCACGGTCGCGAGTGCGCTGCTGAACGCCAAGGGTTCGCTCGATTACACGGGCCAGCCGCAGCGTGCCGCCTATCGCGGCGAAGCGGCGCTTGCCGATGTGCGCATGATCGACAAGGTCACGGCCGACCCGTTCGGCGGCTGGCGCACGCTCGCGCTCACGGGGCTCAGGGCCGACTACGACGCCGTGCACGGCACGTCCGTGGACGCCGCGCGCGTGACCTTCGCGCATTTCTACGGCCGCGTGGTGCTGAGCCCGCAGGGACGTCTGAATTTGAAGGACGTCGTGAATCAGAGCAGCGACGCCCCGGCGAAATCGCTGACGCGCGACGGCAGCGGCTCGCATCCGGTGCCGCTGACGCCGGGCGCGAATGCGAGTGCGGAAGCGGCCGAGCCGGCGGCTTCCGCTCTGTCTGCCGCTTCGGCAGCGCTTGCCGCATCGTCCGCGCCGAGCAAGACGGCGCAATCGGCAGCTGCCGGCGCATCCGGTCCCTCCGCCGCGGCCGCGGCCGGCGCGTCGGGCGCGGTGCCGCAAACGACGGCCGGCGCATCGCCGCCCGTGCGTCTCCACTTCGGCCAACTGGTGCTGCAGTCGGGCAAGGTCAACTACACCGACGACTTCATCAAGCCGAACTACTCGGCCGATCTCGTCGATATCGCCGGCACGGTCGGCGCGTTCGGTACCGACACCACCACGCCCGCGCCCGTCGACATCGCCGCGAACCTGGCCGGCAACGGTCCGATCAGCATCAAGGGCACGGTCAATCCGCTGATCGCCAACCCGGCGCTCGACGTGACCGCAACCGCGCACGGCATCGAGCTCACGAACCTGACGCCGTATTCGGCCAAATACGCGGGCTATCCGATCACGAAGGGCAAGCTCAACGTCGATCTGCATTACGCGCTCGCCGACAACTTGCTGAAGGCGAACAACCACATCTTCATCGATCAGCTGACCTTCGGCCCGCACATCGACAACGACACCGCCACCCATCTGCCGGTCCAATTCGCGATCTCGCTGCTGAAGAATTCGCGTGGCGAGATCGACGTCAACATCCCCGTGTCGGGCTCGCTGTCGGACCCGCAGTTCAGCATCGGCAGCCTGATCTGGAGCGCGGTGCTGCATCTGATCGAGAAGGCCGTCACGGCGCCGTTCACGCTGCTCGCGAACGCGTTCGGCGGCGGCGGGGAGGAGCTCGGCTACGTCGAATTCGCGCCCGGTTCGTCCGCGCTCACCGACGCCTCGAAGAAGAAGCTCGACACGATCGTCGGCATGCTCACGCAGAAGCCCTCGATCCGCCTCGACCTGACGGGCCGCGTCGATCCGGCCGTGGACCAACAAGGCCTGCGCGACGCCGACGTCGAACGCCTGGTGCGCCAGCAGAAGCTCAAGGATGTGATCGGGCAGGGCGAGAGTGTCGATCCCGCGAGCGTGCAGGTCGCGCCCGGCGAGTATCAGAAGTATCTGACCAAGGCCTACAAGGCCGCCGCCTTCAAGAAACCGCGCAACCTGATCGGCATGCAGAAGACGCTGCCGCCCGACGCGATGAAGCAGGCGCTCGAAGCGCACGCGAAGGCCGACGACAACGCGCTGCGCCAGCTCGCGCAGGCGCGCGCGGCGGCCGTGCAGCAGTACCTGGACGGCAAGGTCGATTCGAGCCGCGTCTTTATCGTCGCGCCGAAGCTCGACGCGCAGGGCATTACCGACAAGGGCGCGACCGCGCGCGTCGATTTCGGGCTCAAATAAGCGGGAGGGGCGGCGGCAGCCGCCTTTCGCTCGGCTCGGCTCAGTTCAACCCGGCCGAGGCGGTTTCGCCGCGCTTTTGCAGCTCCTTGCGGGCCGCGAGCGGCAGGCGAGCGTCTTCCCAGCCGCTCAGCCATTCGACTTCTTTCGTCGTGAACACCTGGCCGTGATTACGCAGGGCGTACTGCAGGGCGTCGATGATGTGATGACGGATGATTTCCGGCGTGCGCGCGTCGTCGAGCACGGACCGGAATGCTTCTAGCGCAGCCATCTGCGGGCCTCCGGTGGATAGGGTTAACGACATGTTTATCGCATGTCAAAATTCCTGCGCCAACCGGACAAAAAACGCCGCCGCGTCGAATTGGGTTGCGTTGGGCCGCAGCCGGCGTCAGGCCGCGCCGTTCGCCGCCGTCTCGGGCGCGGCCGCCTGGTAGGTCTTGAAACCTTCGCGCAGCAGTTCCGCCACGAGTCCGTTCAGCCCGCCCGGATGCTCGGCCGCGCAGTTCTTCAGTTGCGTCACGAGCTCGGTGTCGAGCTTGCACGCGAACGGCACGAGGCCCTGCGCCTGATCGAGCTTGCGCTGTTCGCGGCGGTCGAGCGCCGCGCCTTCCGTGCCCTTGCCGAAGCGCGTCGAGTGCGATTGCTTCAGCGCGTGCGTCAGCTTGAGCGCCTTGTTCTTTTCGAGATCGGTTTTTTTCATTGCCATGGCGGCCACCTGTTCACGTTCGATATGTGGGCCGTGCGCATGCACGGCCGAACCCGCTATTGTACGCGGCTGCGCGCGTCGGCCCAGCGTTTGCCGGATACAATGCGGCAGCTTCGCCTTACCTCCGACGCCATCCGCTTCATGACCGACACTTCCCGCGCGTATTTGCTTGGCCCGCTGCTCAAGGGCGTTTCGCGTTCGTTCTATCTCACGCTGAGGATCTTGCCCGCGGGCATGCGCGATCCGGTCGGGCTCGCCTATTTGCTCGCGCGCGCCGCGGACACCATCGCCGATACCGCGCTGATCGCGCCCGACGCGCGCCTCGCATGGCTGCTGTCGCTGCGCGAGCAAGTCGAGGGCACCGCCGATCCCGCCGCGCTCGCGCGCCTCGCCGATGCGCTCGGCGCGCATCAGACCCAGACCGACGAACGCACGCTGCTCGAATCGCTGCCTCCCGCGCTGGCCTTGCTGGCAGACAGCGCGCCCGCGGACCGCGCAGCCGTGCGCGCGATCGTGAGCACGCTCACGCAAGGCATGGAATTCGATCTGCGCAGCTTCCCCGACGAGCGTTCGGGGCGCCTTGCCGCGTTGCCCGACGATGCCGCGCTCGACCGCTACACCTACATGGTGGCGGGCTGCGTCGGCGAATTCTGGACGCAGATGACCTATGCGCACGTGCCGCGCGCGCTGCCGCCCGACGCGCAGACCATGATCGCGCGCGGCATCGGCTTCGGCAAAGCGCTGCAGCTCACCAACGTGCTGCGCGATTGCGCGAAGGATTTGCGGATCGGCCGCGGCTATCTGCCGGCCGACCGCCTCGCCGCCGCGGGCCTGACGCCCGAGGCGCTGCTCGAACCCGGCGCGTCCGCGCGGGCGCGCCCGGTGCTGAACGCGCTGCTGCGGCTCGCGCTGGCGCGCGAACCGGAACGGCTCGACAAACCGTGCGCGATACCTCCCGGGTTTTTAAGCTTTCGT
>CAUPOD010000311.1:0-4211 GCA_963512745.1 uncultured Burkholderia sp.
TGTCGCGCGTCGCTCCGTCGGACAGCACCAGCGCGCTCAACGGCACGGGGGCGCCCGCGTCGCCCTCCTCGCCGCGGTACGCGACGCCGTCTGCGCTCAGCGCGCGCGCGAGCGCGTGGATCGACTGATGCGCGGACACCTCCGTCTCCCCGGCCCGGTCGGCGCGGCCCGTGAGGCGGTACAGCGCACGCTCGCCACTGTCGTTCAACTGCGCGTCGAAATGCGTCTCGGCCAGATACACGGGGTGCCGCGTACTGCCGAGCACGAGATGCACGAGACGATCGGCCGCGACCGTCGCATGCACGCGGTCGGCGATCTCGCGCAGCCAATCGCCGCCGATACGGTCGGCTTCGCGCAGATGCAGCCCGTCGAAACGGTATTCCTCGAGCCAGTAGCGCGCGTTGTCGCAGAAGAAATCGCGGACCTCGGCGCGCTCGAACGCAAGCGGCGCATCCTGTGCGGCATCGCGCGGCGCGAAGAACGGCTCGGCGTAGCGGCGCAGCGCGGCGCTGCCCTGGCCGAAGCGCGCATAGTCGCAATCGAGCAGCACGGCGAGACCCATGCCGTGCGCGGTATCGATGAGTTGTTTCAAGCCGGTGGGACCGCCGCAGGCCACGCTCGGCGCGAACGGCAAACCGCCCGACTGCAGCGTGGGCGGCTCAAGCAGTTCGAGCGCGGTTACGCCGAGCTTGGCCAGTTGCGGCAAGCGCTGCCGCAGCGCCTCGAAACCGCCGGCCGCGCCCGGATCGATCGCGTAGAGCACCATCTCTTCCCACGGGCGGCCGTTCCAGAACGTGTGGCGCCACGCGTAGGCGCGCGGATCGACGACCTCGCTCGGCCCGCGCGGACCGCTCGGCTGCGCGCGCGAAGCAGGATCGGGAATCGCGAGGCCGCCGTCGAGCCGGAAGCGGTAGCGCGTGCCCGCGCCGCACAGCGCATAGCCCTCGAACCATTCGCGGCCGACGCGCGTCATTTCGAGCGTGCGCCACTCGGCCTCGCCGGGAATCAGGTATTCGAGTTGAACGGTCGCCTGCTCGGGCGCCCATAAACGGAAATGGCAGCGCGGCGCGTCGGTGTCGGCCGCGCACAATTGCGCGCCGCTGGGCAGATAGTAGGCAAAACGACGCGCATAGGGATCATGCGGATGTTCGGACATGATGCACTCCTCGGACGCGCGGGACGCGTTGTGCCGCGGCCGTTGCATACGGAGTATGCGAGGTGCGCAAACGCGCGGCGGTAGGCAAGAGGCTTGAATCGGGACACACAGTATGCGCCGATTCGTCAGCCCTCGCTCTGCGCGGGCACGCCTTTTAAATCCGACTCGACCCCAGCTCGGCAAGCCAGCACGGGGCACACGACGGCGCACGCATGCGCCGCGCGTGCCGCCCCGCCCCGCGGCACTCAGAGCAAGCTCGCGGCCACGTTGATCGACAGCCCGAGCACAGCCAGATTGAAATAGAACGACAGGATCGACTGCGCGAGTACCATGCGCCGCGCGGAACGGCCGCAGACCGAGACATCGGAGGTCGCCGACGCGACCGCGATCGTGAACGAGAAATACAGGAAATCCCAGTAGTTCGGCTCGATGTCGCGGTCGGGAAACGCGAGCGCGCGCCCGCGCTCGGGCGACTGATAGTAGAGCCGCGCGTAATGGAGCGTGAAGATGGTCGGGATCAGGAACCACGCGCCGAACAGCGTGGCGACCGTGATCGCATAGTGTCCGAGACCGGCGCGCAGCCCCACGTCCTTGGCGCTGGACAGTTCGAACGCGATCGCGACGATACTCGCCACGGTCGCGATGCAAATCACGGTCAGCACGCTGCTCGCGCGCTCGTCGTCGCGCAGCGCGATCTGACGTACGGTGTCGTGCCGCGCGCGCACCATGCGCGTCCAGATCAAGGCCAGATACACCCAGATCGCGACGTCCCAACCGAACAGCGCGCGCGGCAGCAGCCGCAGCGGATAGGGCACCAGCATGCAAGCGGCGACGCCCACCAGTAGGGCGATCATCATGCGGGGGCGGTTGGCGAGGACTCGTGGCAGCAAAAGATCTATTCCTTGTTCCGAATCGGTAGGCGCCGGGGCGCGAAGCAGGGCCATTATCGCATCGATGCCCATAGGGCCCGGCGCGCATATCCCCTACAATACCGACTCCTCTTTTTCTTTGACGGATGCCGCTATGAGCGTTGTAACTACCCCCTCCGGCTTGCAATACGAAGACTTGACTGTTGGTACGGGTGCCGAGGCCAAGGCCGGTCAATCGGTCAGCGTCCACTACACGGGCTGGCTCACCGACGGCCAGAAGTTCGATTCGAGCAAGGACCGCAACGATCCGTTCTCGTTCGTGCTCGGCGGCGGCATGGTCATCAAGGGCTGGGACGAAGGCGTGCAGGGCATGAAGGTCGGCGGCGTGCGCCGTCTGACGATCCCGGCGCAACTCGGTTACGGCGTGCGCGGCGCGGGCGGCGTGATTCCGCCGAACGCGACGCTCGTGTTCGAAGTCGAACTGCTCGACGTCTAACGCGCCCGCGCGTCTTGCCGCTTCGCTCGTGACGACCGCCGCCGCGCCCACTGTCATGCTGCGCCGCTACGGCGCGGGCGAAGCGGTGGACGTGCATGAATTTCATCAGATCGTGTTCGGCCTCGACGGCACGATCGAGATGGCGGTCGAGGGTACGGGCGCGCGTATCGACGCGGGTTCGGCATGGCTGGTGCCGGCCGGCGCGCGCCACGCTTATGCGGGGCTCGGCGAGAACCGCCAGCTCGTGCTCGATCTGCCCTGCGGCTCGCTGGCCGTCCCGGAACGGCTGTTCGACAAGGCGCGCGTGCTGCGCCTCGATACGTCTCTAAGCGTGCTGGTCGGCGCACTCGGGCGCCGCGAAGAAGGCATCGCGCGTCGCGAACCGCCGGCCTGCACGCCACGGCATTTTCATTGGCTCGCCGCCTCTCAGCTATGCGGTGCACTGCTCGGCGACGGCGGCCACGCGCAGCAAACGGGCGGCCTGCCGTTCGCCGCGATCGACCGCTGGCTGCGCGCCCATCTGGCCGAACCGCTGCGCATCGCCGATCTTGCCGCACAATGCGGCCTCGGCCCGCGCCGTTTCCATGCGCTCTTCAACGAAGCGTTCGGCGAAACGCCGCATCAATATCTGAACAAGCTGCGTCTCGACACGGCGCTGACCGAACTCGACGACATGCGCCGGCCGCTTGCCGAAATCGCCGCGCGTGTAGGCTTTGCCGACCAAAGCGCTTTCACGCGCGCCTTTACGCGGCGCTTCGGACAAGCGCCCGGACGGTGGCGCGCGGCGCCCCTGCGTCCGCATATACCGGACTCGCACGCTTCGCCCAGCTGACAGCCGAACGAACGGCGCGCCGGGCACGCTAGTCCGCGCCAACCCGACCCGGCCGAATGGCCGAGTTCGAGCCAGAATGCGCCGCACTCGGGCACGATGAGCACTCCTGCTCATTCGTTCCGGGTTTCCCGATGGCGCGCCCTCCCCGTTTTGGCTTCAGCGCGAGCGCCCTGCGCACGGCAGGGTTATGCGTTTGCCTACTCGTTCATACCGGCACGGCCGCCGCGCGCTGCGATACCGCCGCGCTGCCGATCGCCGCGATTCGCGCGAGCACGCCGTCGCCGTGGCTCGGCCGCACGGTCGGCATTCGCGGCGTGGTCAGCGGCGATTTCAGCGCACCGGGGCAACTCGGCGGCTTCTTCGTGCAGCAGGCCGACGCCGAGCGCGCGCGCCGGCCCGGCATACCGGAGGGCGTGTTCGTGCGCGGCATGCGGTCGGGCGTGCAAGCCGGCGATCTCGCGCGCCTGAACGCGCGCGTCGCCGAGCGCGCCGGACGGATCGAACTCGTGCTGGCGGGCCGCCCCGAGATTTGCGCGCGCGGCCAAGCCGTCGCGCCGGCCGAACTCAAATTGCCGGTCGCCGATTTACGGCAGTTCGATGCGTACGAAGACATGCGCGTTCGGCTCCCGCAAACCCTCACCGTTAGCGATGTCCACGCGCTCGGCCGGTACGGCAGCATCCTGCTCAGCCACGGGCGCCTATGGCAGCCGACGCAACTGGCGCCGCCCGCGCAAGCGGCCGCGCTCGCGGCGGCGCAGTTACGCAACCGCCTGGTGCTCGACGACGGCCGCGGCGGCCGAGATTCCGGCCGCGCCGACGATCTCCCGCGCTATCCCGGCGCGCTTCGCGCCGGTCAGA
>CAUPOD010000312.1:0-4209 GCA_963512745.1 uncultured Burkholderia sp.
AAACCGGGGAACGCCTGCGCAACGCTGCCGCGGCCCGCGCCGAGCGCGCCGCGCACGCCGAAGCCGCGGCCATGGCGGAGGCGTCTTCCCGCGGCGATCTCGCCGAACTGCGCGGCACGCTGCCGCCCGCGGTGCTGGCCGGCCTCGCGCATGCGCGCGTGCCCGCCTCGTCGGTCAGCGTGGTGGTCGAACGCGTCGGCGCGCCGAAACCGCTGATCAGCTGGAACGCGGCGCAGCCCATGCTGCCCGCCTCGACGATGAAGCTCGTCACGACCTACACGGGCCTCTCGATCCTCGGCCCGCAGTTCCGCTGGTACACGGACGCCTATGCGGACGGCCCGGTCACTCCCGACGGCACGCTGCACGGCACGCTCTATCTGCAAGGCACGGGCGATCCGAAGCTCGTGCCCGAGCTGGCCGTCGACCTCGTCAATCAGATCCGCGCCAAGGGCATCACGCACATCGACGGCGGCCTCGTGCTCGACAAGAGCTATTTCGCGGCCTCGACGCGCGACCTGCCGCCGTTCGACGACGATGCGAGCGCACCCTACAACGTCGGCCCCGACCCGCTGCTGTACGCGTTCAAGTCGCTCAACTTCACGATCAAGCCGACCGACGACGGCACCGTCGCGATCGACGTGCTGCCGCCGCTCGCGAACTTCACGATCGACAACCGCCTGACCGAGGCGCGCGCGACCTGCGGCGAAGCGGGCGCGGCCGCGCGCCCGCGCATGACGACCGGCCCCGACGGCACGCTGACAGCCTCGTTCGTCGGCCGCTACCCGCGCAACTGCGGGTCGCTCGAAGCGAATCTGGCCGTGCTCGACCACACCGATTTCTCGTCGCGCGGCTTCATCGGCCTGTGGCAGCAGGCGGGCGGCACGTTCCACGGCACGATCGGCGAAGGCGCCGTGCCGAAGGGCGCGCGCCTCGTCGCGCAGCACGAAAGCCCGCCGCTCGCGGACGTGGTGCACGACATCAACAAATTCAGCAACAACGTGATGGCGCGCAACCTGTATCTGACGATCGGCGCCGTCGCCGAGCATCCGCCGGCGACGCCCGAGCAGTCGAACCGCGCGATCCAGGGCTTTCTGCGCAAGACGCACGTGGCGATGCCCGACCTCGCGCTCGAAAACGGCGCGGGGCTGTCGCGCGACGAACACGTGAGCGCGCTCTCGCTCGCGGCGCTGCTGCAGGCCGCGAATGCGAGCCCCGTCTCGCAGGTGTTCACCGATTCGCTGCCGGTGGCCGGCGTGGACGGCACGATGGCGCACCGCCTGGCGGGCCAGGGCGTGGACGGCAACGCACACATCAAGACCGGCACGCTGCGCGACGTGCGCGCGATCGCGGGCTACGTGAGCGCGACCGACGGCGCGACTTACGTCGTGGTGAGCCTGATCAACGATCCGCACGCCGAGGCCGCGCGCGCCGCGCACGACGCGCTGCTCGAATGGATCTACAACGGCATGCATTGAAAACCGCGGCGGCGGGCCGTCCGCTCGGCGGCCGCCGGGCGTGCCCGCACAGGCCCCGCCGCAATGCCCGCGACCCGTGCGGGCAAACCCTGTCCGGGAAAGCGCGTCCCCGAGTAACCCCTCTAGCGTAAGCACTCGCCAGCCCCGTGCGGATTGCGTACGCTCGCACAATTCGATCCACATACTTACAATTTCGCGCGGATCCGCGGGGGCGAGGCCCGGCGCGATCCCGCGAGGGGACAAGACGCATGCATTTCGACGTCCAGCTGATCCTGCTGGCACTCGCGCCCGTATTCCTCGGCTGCATCGGCTGGGAGGCGTGGCACCTCGCGCGCACGCGGCCGCAGGCACGCATCTACAGCTGGCGCGACACGCTCTGCAATACCGGGCTGGCGCTGCTGTACCAGGCCTCGGACAAGCTGTCGTGGCTCGCCGTGATCCCCCTCTACGCGTACTGCTACGACCACTACCGGCTGGTCTCGTGGCCCGACACCTGGGTTTCGTTCGCGGTCCTGTTCGTCGCGCAGGATCTGCTCTATTACGGCTTCCATCGCAGCGCGCACCGCGTGCGCTGGTTCTGGGCATCGCACGTCGTGCATCACTCGTCGGAACGCATGAACTTCTCCACGGCGTTCCGCCAGAGCCTCACCTATCCGCTCACGCTGATGTGGGCGTTCTGGCTGCCGCTCGCGTTCCTCGGTTTTCCCGCGCAGCAGATCGTCGGCGTCGTGCTGCTCAATCTCGCATTCCAATTCTTCGTGCACACGCAGACGATCCCGCGACTCGGCTGGCTCGAGTACGTGTTCAACACGCCGTCGCAGCACCGCGGCCATCATGCGTGCAACGCGCGCTACATCGACCGCAATTTCGCGGGCGTGCTGTGCGTCTGGGACCGCCTGTTCGGCAGCTTCGTGAAGGAAGACGCGCAGGATCCGCCGCGCTACGGCATCGTCGAGCCGCTGCACACGTACAACCCGCTGACCGCGACGTTCCACGAATGGGCGTCGATCTGGTCCGACGTGCGCAGCGCGCCGGGCCTGCGCAACAAGCTGCTGGCCGCGTTCGGGCCGCCCGAATGGGCCGCGGCGTATCATGAGCGGCTGGCGGCCGGGCCCGCCGGAAGCGCGCATGCAATGAATCTGGCCGCAGTGCCCGGGGACCGCTGACATGCGCGTCCGGCCAAGCGCCGCCCAGGGCCGAGCCCCTGGCGCAGTGCCCGGAATGACAACCTGAAACCGACAGATAACCGGCCTAAATCACGAGGAGACCTCAATGAATCGTCAACCGCACCGTACCTCCGCGCGTCTGCTGCGCACCGCAATCGCCGGCGCGGCGCTCGCCCTGCTCGCCGCTTGCGGCGGCGGCGGCGACTCGAGCAGCTCCAGCAATTCGAGCGGCTCGCCGAGCGCCAGCGTCAACCTGCAGACCGTGTCGTTCGGTGACAGCCTGTCCGACGTCGGCACCTACTCGCCGAACATCGCGCTCGGCTTCGGCGGCGGCAAGTTCACGACCAACCCCGGCGAGGTCTGGACGCAGTTGGTGGCCGAGCATTTCGGCGGGACGCTGACCCCGGCGTACGAAGGCGGCTTCGGCCTCGCGCTGTCCTCGACGGGCGGCTTCGGCTACGCGCAAGGCGGCGCCGACGTGACGGTGGCGCAGGGCCAAGGCTGGGCGCCGAACAACGCGGCGGCCACCACGGTGCCCGTCGCGACGCAGTTGCAGAACTACCTGAGCGCGCACGGCAGTTTCAATGCGAAGCAGCTCGTGCTGCTCAACGGCGGCGCGAACGACATCTTCCAGAACATCGCGAAGCCCGCGTTCACGCAAAGCATCCAGGCCGCGGTCGTGCAAGCGACGCAAGCCAAGGGCGCCGCGCTGACGCAGACGGAAACCGTCGGCGTGATCGCCCAGACCATCGCCAGCACGCAAGTCGGCCAGGCCGCGGTCTCGCTCGCGCAAATCGCCGGCACGATCCTCCAGTCGGGCGCATCGCACGTCGTGGTCGTCAACGTGCCCGATATCGGCAACACCCCGCTGGGCGTGCAGGCGAACGCCGCGACGCCGGGCGCGGGCGCGCTGATCTCGGGCGTCGTGGCCGCCTACAACGCGATTCTCCAACGGGCGCTGGCCGCGCAGATCGCGAGCGGCAAGGTGATCTGGGTCGACTCGTTCAGCTTCATCGACCAAACCCTCGCGACCGCGCAAGCCAACGGCTTCACGGTGGGCAATACGGGCACGGCCTGCAACCTCGCGCAGATGGCCGCGAACGCGACCGCCTACGCGAATGCGAATCCGAGCGTGCTGGTCGGCGGCATGACGGCCGCCCAGTACGGCCAGCAGTTCGCGTCGTCGCTGTTCTGCTCGCCGCAGACGCTGGTTGCGGCCAACGCCGCGACGACCTACATGTTCGCGGACTCGGTGCACCCGAGCACGGCGCTGCACGCGCTGTTCGCGCAATACATCGAGAAGCAGCTCACCGCGGCCGGCATCGGCAGCTAAGCAAGCGACGGAACCGGCGCCGCGGACCGGCGCCGGCGATGCCGCGTCCAACACCCTGCGCGCCTCTCGGGCGGCAGGGTGTTTTCTTTTTCAGCGAGGAAAATGCGGACGTCGAGCGGGCCGGCTCGTGCGCGAACGGCTGCTCAGCCCTGCGCCTCGAACGCCGCCGCGGCGCGGCCGAGGCGGTCGTTGACGGCGATCCACTCTATGCCGTCGGCAAGTTTCTCGATCAGGA
>CAUPOD010000313.1:0-4200 GCA_963512745.1 uncultured Burkholderia sp.
GAGTAACGCTCGGTGCCGTCCTGCGCCTGCCACTTGCGCGTGCGCAGGCGGCCTTCGATATACACGGCCGAGCCCTTCTTCAGGTACTCGTTGACGATCTCGGCCAGACGGCCGAAAAACGCCACGCGGTGCCATTCGGTCACTTCCTTGAATTCGCCGCTCGCCTTGTCCTTGTAACGGTCGGTCGTGGCCAGACGGATATTGGCCACGGCGTCGCCGCTCGGCAGATAACGCACTTCAGGATCGGCACCGAGATTGCCGACGAGTATTACCTTGTTTACGGATGCCATCTATCTCTCCTTGGATGCGTCAAACCTTGCGCGGCGGCGCCTTCATGCCGGCGGCCACGACGAGCCACACGGCGATCAGCGCCGAACACGCGAAAAACACGGTGTTGGGACCGGCGTCCCGCAACAGCCAGCCGCCGAGCACGCCGCCGAGCGCGAGCCCGATCGACTGCGTGGTGTTGTACACGCCGGTGGCCGCGCCCTTGCGCGTACCGGGCGCCAGCTTCGACACGAGCGACGGCTGCGTGGCTTCGAGAATATTGAAGCCCAGAAAATAAACGAACAACACGCCCGCGATCACCCATATCGTATGCGGGGTCCAGCCCAGCAGCAATTGGCCGATCAGGATAGCCGCGATGCCGGACAGCAGCACCGGCTTCATCTTGCCGCGCTTCTCGGCCACGATGATGGCCGGCACCATCGCCACGAACGAGATGCCCATGGCGGGCAGATAGACCTCCCAGTGCGACGTCACGGGCAGGCCGGCCGCCTCGAGCAGGCGCGGCACGACGAGGAACAGCGCGGTCTGCGTCGCATGCAGCGCGAGCACGCCGAAATTCAAACGCAGCAGTTCGGGGTTGTGCAGCACTTCGCCGAACGGTGCGCGCACGTGCACGGGCTTCGGCGCATCGGGCACGATCCACACCACCACGGCGATCGCGAGCAGCGACAGCAGCCCGACGATCGTGAACAAGCCGCTCATGCCGACCCACTGGAACACGATCGGCGCACCGACGATCGCCACGGCGAACGACAGCCCGATGCTGCCGCCGACCATCGCCATCGCCTTGGTGCGGTTCTGCTCCGAGGTCAGGTCCGCGATGAACGCGAGCACGGCCGACGACACCGCGCCCATGCCCTGGATCACGCGCCCGACGATCACCCAGTAGATATTGTGCGCATCGGCCGCGACGAAGCTGCCGATCGCGAAGATGACGAGGCCGGCCGCGATCACGGGCTTGCGCCCGATCCGGTCGGACGCCCAGCCGTAGAAAATGTAGAGCAGCGACTGCGTGACGCCGTAGGCGCCGAGCGCGATGCCGACCAGCAGCACGTCGCTGCCGCCCGGGATGGTTTTCGCGTAAACCGAAAACACCGGCATGATCATGAACAGGCCGAGCATGCGCAACGCGAAAATCGCGGCAAGCGACACGGTGGCGCGCCACTCGGCCGCACTCATGCGAGAGGGAATAGCTGTCGGATTGGACATCTGAAGGAGGACCGCAGGAGGACCGCGCACTATAACAACGGCGGTCTCGAAAAGCCGTTATAGTACCAGGTTTGGCCCTCCCTCCTTCCAGGCACATGGAACAGATCCGCATCCGTGGCGCGCGCACCCACAACCTGAAGAACGTCAATCTCGACCTGCCTCGCCATCAACTCGTGGTGATCACGGGCTTGTCCGGTTCGGGCAAATCTTCGCTCGCGTTCGACACCCTGTACGCGGAGGGGCAGCGGCGCTATGTCGAAAGCCTGTCGGCCTACGCGCGGCAGTTCCTGCAATTGATGGAGAAGCCCGACGTCGACCTGATCGAGGGCCTGTCGCCCGCGATCTCGATCGAGCAGAAAGCCACCTCGCACAATCCGCGCTCGACGGTCGGCACCGTGACCGAAATCCACGACTACCTGCGCCTGCTGTACGCGCGGGTCGGCACGCCGTACTGCCCCGACCACGAGATCCCGCTCGAGGCGCAAAGCGTGTCGCAGATGGTCGACACGGTGCTCGCGCTGCCCGAGGACACCAAACTGATGATCCTCGCGCCCGTGGTCGCCGACCGCAAGGGCGAGCACGTCGAGCTGTTCGAGGAGATGCAGGCGCAGGGCTTCGTGCGCTTCCGCGTGCGCTCGGGCGGCGGCGCCGCGAACGAGGGCGAGGCGAAGATCTACGAGGTCGAGACGCTGCCGAAGCTCAAGAAGAACGACAAGCACACGATCGACGTGGTCGTGGACCGCCTCAAGGTGCGCCCGGACATGAAGCAGCGCCTCGCGGAATCGTTCGAGACCGCGCTGCGCCTGGCCGACGGCCGCGCGATCGCGCTCGAAATGGATACGGGCCGCGAATATCTGTTCAGCTCGAAGTTCGCGTGCCCGATCTGTTCGTATTCGCTGCAGGAACTCGAGCCGCGCCTGTTCTCGTTCAACAACCCGATGGGCGCGTGCCCCGAATGCGACGGCCTCGGCCAGATCACGTTCTTCGATCCGAAGCGCGTGGTCGCGCACCCGTCGCTGTCGCTCGCGGCCGGCGCCGTGAAGGGCTGGGACCGCCGCAACCAGTTCTACTTCCAGATGCTGCAGAGCCTCGCGGCGTTCTACGAGTTCGACATCGACACGCCGTTCGAGGATCTCCCGGAGAAAACCCGCAAGATCCTGCTGTTCGGCTCGGGCAAGCAGACCATCCCGTTCTCGTACATCAACGAGCGCGGCCGCGCGACGGTGCGCGAACACGTGTTCGAAGGCATCATCCCGAACCTCGAACGCCGCTACCGCGAGACAGATTCCGCGACCGTGCGCGAGGAACTCGCCAAGTATCAGAACAACCAGCCGTGCCCGTCGTGCGACGGCACGCGTCTGCGCCGCGAGGCGCGCTTCGTGCGCGTCGGCGCGGGCGATCGCGCGCGCGCGATCTACGAGGTCAGCGGCTGGCCGCTGCGCGATGCGCTCGGCTATTTCTCGGATCTCAAGCTCGAAGGCGCGAAGGGCGAGATCGCGGACAAGGTCGTCAAGGAAATCGTGGCGCGGCTGTCGTTCCTCAATAACGTCGGCTTGGATTACCTGTCGCTCGAACGCAGCGCCGAAACGCTGTCGGGCGGCGAGGCGCAGCGCATCCGGCTCGCGTCGCAGATCGGCTCGGGCCTCACGGGCGTCATGTACGTGCTCGACGAACCGTCGATCGGCCTGCACCAGCGCGACAACGACCGCCTGATCGGCACGCTCAAGCACCTGCGCGACCTCGGCAACTCGGTGATCGTGGTCGAGCACGACGAAGACATGATCCGCACGGCCGACTACGTCGTGGACATGGGCCCCGGCGCGGGCGAACACGGCGGCACGGTGGTCGCGGAAGGCACGCCGGGCGAGGTGCAGAGCAACCCCGCGTCGCTGACGGGCCAGTACCTGACCGGCGAACTGTCGATCGAACTGCCCGAAGAGCGCCACGCGCCCGACCCCGAGCGCATGCTGCGCATCACCGACGCGCACGGCAACAACCTGCGCCACGTCTCGCTCGACCTGCCCGTGGGCCTGCTGACGTGCATCACGGGCGTATCGGGCTCGGGCAAGTCGACGCTGATCAACGACACGCTCTATCATGCGGTCGCGCGCCACCTGTACGGCTCGTCGGCCGAGCCGGCGCCGTACGAGGCGATCGAGGGCCTCGAGCACTTCGACAAGGTCATCAACGTCGATCAATCGCCGATCGGCCGCACGCCGCGTTCGAACCCGGCCACCTACACGGGCCTGTTCACGCCGATCCGCGAACTGTTCGCGGGCGTGCCGGCCGCCAAGGAGCGCGGCTACGATCCGGGCCGCTTCTCGTTCAACGTCAAGGGTGGCCGCTGCGAGGCATGCCAGGGCGACGGCGTGCTCAAGGTCGAGATGCACTTCCTGCCCGACGTGTACGTGCCCTGCGACGTGTGCCACGGCAAGCGCTACAACCGCGAGACGCTCGACGTGATGTACAAGGGCAAGAACATCAGCGAAGTGCTCGACATGACGGTCGAGCAGGCGCACGAGTTCTTCCGCGCGGTGCCCGTCGTGGCGCGCAAGCTCAAGACGCTGCTCGACGTGGGCCTCGGCTACATCCGCCTCGGGCAGTCGGCCACCACGCTGTCGGGCGGCGAGGCGCAGCGCGTGAAGCTCTCGCTCGAGCTGTCGAAGCGCGACACGGGCCGCACGCTCTACATCCTCGGCGAGC
>CAUPOD010000314.1:0-4189 GCA_963512745.1 uncultured Burkholderia sp.
GTGGGGCTCGGGCGACTACGCGATGCGCGTGTGGCTCGATCCGCAGAAGGTCGCGCAGCACAACCTGACCGCGAACGACGTCGTCAACGCGATCCGCGAGCAGAACGTGCAGGTCGCGGCCGGCGTGATCGGCTCGTCGCCGAGCGTGCCGGGCACGCCGCTGCAGCTGTCCGTGAACGCGCATGGCCGTCTGACGAACGAAACCGAGTTCGGCAACATCGTAGTCAAGACCACACCCGACGGCGGCGTGACTTATCTGCGCGACGTGGCGCGCATCGAGCTGGCTGCGTCCGAATACGGGCTGCGTTCGCTGCTCGACAACAAGCCCGCGGTGGCGCTCGCGATCAACCAGGCGCCGGGCGCGAACTCGCTCGCGATCTCGGATCAGGTGCGCGCGGCGATGGCCGATCTGAAGCAGGATTTTCCGGCCGGCGTCGATTACAAGATCGTCTACGACCCGACGCAGTTCGTGCGCGCGAGTATTCATGCGGTGATCCACACGCTGCTCGAAGCGATCGCACTCGTGGTGATCGTCGTGATCGTGTTCCTGCAGACCTGGCGCGCGTCGATCATTCCGCTCGTGGCCGTGCCCGTGTCGATCGTGGGCACGTTCGCGCTGCTGCTCGCGTTCGGCTTCTCGATCAACGCGCTGTCGCTGTTCGGCATGGTGCTCGCGATCGGGATCGTGGTGGACGATGCGATCGTGGTGGTCGAGAACGTCGAGCGCAACATCGCGAACGGCTTGTCGGCGCGCGATGCGACCTATCAGGCGATGCGCGAGGTCAGCGGGCCGATCGTCGCGATCGCGCTGACGCTGGTCGCGGTGTTCGTGCCGCTCGCGTTCATGTCGGGCCTGACGGGCGAGTTCTACAAGCAGTTCGCGATGACCATCGCGATCTCGACGGTGATCTCGGCATTCAATTCGCTGACGCTGTCGCCCGCGCTGTGCGCGCTGCTGCTGCGCGGTCACGATGCCCCCGAGGATTGGCTCACGCGCGCGATGAACCGCGTGTTCGGCGGCTTCTTCCGCGCCTTCAACAGCGTGTTCAAGCGCGGCTCGGCGCGCTACGGGCGCGGCGTGAACGGCGTGCTGCATCACAAGGGCGGCATGCTCGTGCTGTACGCGGTGCTGCTCGGCGCGACGGTGCTGATGGCGCGCGTGGTCCCGGGCGGCTTCGTGCCGGCGCAGGACAAGGAGTATCTGATCGCGTTCGCGCAGTTGCCGAACGGCGCCTCGCTCGACCGTACCGAAAGCGTGATCCGCGACATGAGCGCGGCCGCGCTGAAGCAGCCGGGCGTGGAGAGCGCGGTGGCGTTCCCGGGCCTGTCGGTCAACGGCTTCACGAATAGTTCGAGCGCGGGCATCGTGTTCGTCACGCTCAAGCCGTTCGCTGAACGCCATGGCGCGGCGATGTCGGCCGGTGCGATCGCGGGTGCGTTGAACCAGAAGTACGCGAGTATCAAGAGCGCGTTCGTGGCGGTGTTCCCGCCGCCGCCCGTGCTCGGCCTCGGTACGCTCGGCGGCTTCAAGATGCAGATCGAGGATCGCGGCGCGCTCGGCTACGAAGCGCTCAACGGCGCGACGCAGGCGTTCATCAAGCGCGCGGCGCAGACCCCCGAACTCGGACCGACGTTCACGAACTACCAGATCAACGTGCCGCAGCTCGACGTCGATCTCGACCGCGTCAAGGCCAAGCAGCTCGGCGTATCGGTCACGGACGTGTTCGACACGATGCAGATCTATCTCGGCTCGCTGTACGTGAACGACTTCAACCGCTTCGGGCGCGTGTATCAGGTACGCGTGCAGGCCGACGCGCCGTTCCGCCAGCGCGCGGACGACATCATGCAGCTCAAGACGCGCAACGCCGCGGGCGATATGGTGCCGCTCTCGACGCTCGTCGCGGTCACGCCGACCTACGGGCCGGAAATGGTGGTGCGCTACAACGGCTACACGGCGGCCGACATCAACGGCGGCCCGGCTCCGGGCTATTCGTCGGGCCAGGCGCAGGCGGCGGCCGAGAAGATCGCGGCCGAGGTGCTGCCGCGCGGCGTGAAGTTCGAATGGACCGATCTGACCTATCAGCAAGTGCTGGCCGGCAATTCGGGCATCTGGGTGTTCCCGATCAGCGTGCTGCTCGTGTTCCTCGTGCTCGCCGCGCTGTACGAAAGCCTGACGCTGCCGCTCGCCGTGATCCTGATCGTGCCGATGAGCGTGTTGTGCGCGCTGACGGGCGTGTGGCTCACGCACGGCGACAACAACATCTTCACGCAGATCGGCTTGATGGTGCTGGTGGGGCTGGCCTCGAAGAACGCGATCCTGATCGTCGAGTTCGCGCGCGAACTCGAGCACGACGGGCACACGCCGATGTCGGCCGCGATCGAGGCGAGCCGCCTGCGGCTGCGTCCGATCCTGATGACGTCGATCGCTTTCATCATGGGGGTGGTGCCGCTCGTGCTGTCGAGCGGGGCCGGTTCGGAGATGCGTCATGCGATGGGCATCGCCGTGTTCTTCGGCATGCTCGGCGTGACCGCGTTCGGCTTGCTGCTGACGCCGGTGTTCTACGTGGTGCTGCGCCAGCTCGCGGGCGGCAAGATCCACGTGGCGGGCAAGGACAATACCGCCACGGCGAACGCGACCGTCGACGCATAAGGAGAAAACAAGTGACTGAGATGAATCTTTCTCGCTCGATGCAGGCTGCGCCGCGTACGCAGGGTGCCGCGCAAGCGGCATGGCGCACGACGCGCGTAGCGGCGGCCGCGGCGCTTACGGCGTGGCTCGCCGCCTGCTCGGTCGGCCCGACCTATCATCGCCCCGATGTGAACGCACCGGCGGCCTTCAAGGAAACCGCGCCGCTCGCGGCGAGCGAGGCGGGCAGCTGGTCGCCCGCGCAGCCCGCCGACGACGCGCATCGCGGCCAGTGGTGGACCGTGTTCGGCGATCCCGTGCTGAACGGGCTCGAGGAGCAGGCGGCCAGCGCGAATCAAGACCTGAAGGCCGCTGCCGCGCGCGTGCAGCAGGCGCGCGCATTGACGAAGGCCGCGCGCGCGTCGTGGTTCCCGTCGCTCGACCTCGGCTTCAGCCCGACGCGCGAGCGTCTCGCGCCCGCGTCGCAGAATCTGCCGCAGAACGCGAACGTGCCGACGCAGACGCTGTGGACCGCGCAGGCATCGGCGTCGTACGAAGCCGACTTGTTCGGCCGCGTCACCGACAACGTCAACGCTGCGCGTTCCGATGCGCAGCAAAGCGAGGCATTGTTCCGTTCGGTCCAGCTTGCCTTGCAGGCGGACGTCGCGCAGAACTATTTCGAGCTGCGCCAGTTCGATACGCAGGTCGCGCTGTACGACCGCACCGTGGTGCTGCGCCAGGACGCGCTCAAGCTCGCGCAGAGCCGTTTCCACGAAGGCGACGTGAGCGAGCTCGACGTGGCCGAGGCGAGCAACGAACTCGCAAGCGCGCAATCCGATGCGGCCGGCGTCGCGCGGCAGCGCGCGGCGTCCGAGCATAGTCTCGCGATCCTGCTCGGCAAGGCGCCCGCGGACTTCAATTTCGCATCGACGCCGCTCGTGCCGGTGGCCGTGCGGATTCCGCCGGGGCTGCCTTCGTCGCTGCTCGAACGCCGCCCGGACGTGGCCGCGGCAGAGCGCGCGATGGCGGCGGCCAACGCGCGCGTGGGCCTCGCCAAATCGGCGTTCTTCCCGAAGCTCGACATCACGGGATCGTTCGGTTACGAGTCGGCTTCGCTCGCGAATCTGTTCTTGTGGTCGAGCCGCGCATTCCTGCTCGGGCCGCTCACGGGCACCGCGCTGACGCTGCCGATTTTCGACGGCGGCCGTCGCCAGGCGGGTCTCGACAGTGCGCGCGCGAAATACGACGAGTCCGTGGCGCAGTACCGCCAGCAGGTGCTCGTGGCGTTCCGCGAGGTAGAGGACAATCTCTCCGATCTGCGTCTGCTGCGCGACCAGATGCAGGCGCAGAACGTGGCCGTCGACGCCTCGCAGCGCGCGGCGCACCTGTCGCGCACGCAGTACGAAGAGGGAGAGGTCAGCTACCTGAACGTGCTCGACAGCGAACGCTCCGTGCTCAGCACGCAGTTGCAGGCGAGCCGCCTGCAGGGCCAGCAGATGGTGGCGACGGTGGGGTTGATTCGCGCGCTCGGCGGCGGCTGGGATGCCGCGCCGGGGCAGGCGG
>CAUPOD010000315.1:0-4174 GCA_963512745.1 uncultured Burkholderia sp.
GTGCCGTCCGCCGTGGTTTGCCGCGGCGCGCCCGGCGCCGAACTGTCGAGCAGCACGCGCCAGATGCCGGGCGGCAGCGTGAACGCGGTGTCGTGCGCATAGGCGTTGCACAACACCATGCACGTTTCCGCGCCGGGAGGCGCAGCTAAACGAATCGCGAGCGCGCGCCGCCGGCGGTCGTCCCACTCGGCCGCCGTCATCGGCGTGCCGTCGGGGGTCAGCCAATCGATGTCGGGACGGCCGTCCGGGCGCGGCGCGCCGTCGTACCACTCGGCATGGCGAAGCGCCGGATAACGCTTCCTGAGCGCGATCAGGCGCGCCGTATACCCCGCGAGCGCGCGGTCGCCATGCGCCCAGTCGAGCCAGCACGTCGGGTTGTCCTGGCAATAGCCGTTGTTGTTGCCGTGCTGCGTGTGACCTAGCTCGTCGCCGGCCAGCAGCATGGGCGTGCCTTGCGAGAACAGCAGCGTCGCGAGCAGCGCGCGCGACAGGCGCGCGCGGCGTTCGAGGATCTCGGGATCGTCGCTGGGCCCCTCGGCGCCGCAGTTCCAGCTGTGGTTGTCGGCATGGCCGTCGCGGTTGTGCTCGCCGTTCGCGTCGTTGTGCTTATGCGCATAGCTGACCACGTCGCGCAGCGTGAAGCCGTCGTGCGCGGTGACGAAGTTCACGCTCGCGCCGGGCGGCCGCGTGCCGTGCCGGAAGCGGTCGCTCGACGCCGCGAAGCGCATCGCGAACGCGCTAAGGCCCGCATCGTCGCGCAGCCAGAAATCGCGCATCGCATCGCGATAGCGGTCGTTCCATTCGAGCCATTCGTCGGGAAAACGACCGAGCTGATAGCCGTGCGGACCGACGTCCCACGGCTCCGCGATCAGTTTGACGCGCGCGAGCACGGGGTCTTGGCGCAGCGCGGCGAAAAACGCCGCGCCGGGATCGAAGTCGCGCGCGCCGCGGCCGAGGATCGGCGCGAGATCGAAACGGAAGCCGTCGACGTGCATCTCCTGGACCCAGTAGCGCAGCGCATCCATCACGAATTGCAGCACGCGCGGCTCGGACAGGTCGAGGCAGTTGCCGCATCCCGTCCAGTTCTCGTAGAGGGCCGGATCGTCGGCGCGCAGACGGTAGTAGAGCGCGTTGTCGATGCCGCGAAACGACAGGGTGGGGCCTTCCTCGTCGGTCTCGGCAGTGTGGTTGAACACGACGTCGAGGATCACCTCGATGCCGCGCGCATGCAGCGCCTTGACCATGTCGCGGAATTCGCGGACGGGAGACCCGCCGTCTTGCCCCGCCGCGTAGCGCGCCTCGGGCGCGAAGAAACCGATCGTCGAGTAGCCCCAGTAGTTCGACAGGCCCGCGTGCTGCAAGCGCGCCTCGTCGGCGCGGTGGTGCACGGGCAGCAGGCTCACGGCCGTCACGCCGAGCGCCTGCAGATAGTCGAGCGCGGCCGGGCTCGCGAGGCCCGCGTAGGTGCCGCGCAACGCGGGCGGCACGCCGGGATGCTGCTGCGTGAAGCCCTTCACGTGCAGTTCGTAGAGCACGGTATCGGCAAGCGGCACGCGCGGCGGCCCATCGCCGGCCCAGTCGTACGGTTCGTGCACGACGCGCGCCTTCAGCGCGAGCGCCGCGTTGTCGACGGCATCGGCGCGGCCCGGGTCGCTCGCGTCGTGGCCCGCGAATGCGGCTTCCGCGCCGTAGCGGCCCACCACGAGCCGCGCGTACGGATCGAGCAGCACTTTATTCGCGTTGAAGCGCAGCCCTGCGCGCGGCGCGTAAGGCCCCGCGACGCGATAGCCATAGACGAGCCCGGGCGCGGCGCCCGCGAGATAGCCGTGCCAGACGCCGTGCTCGCAAGCGGGCAGCGGCAGGCGCGCGAGTTCGCGGCGCCCGTCGGCGTCGAACACGCACAGCTCGACGCCTTCCGCACGCGGCGCGACGAGCGCGAAATTGACGCCCGCGCCGTCCCAATGCGCGCCGAGCGGATACGGCGCACCGGACGTCAACGCATGCGCGCCGACGGATGCAGCATCCTGAGCAGGCTCGGCAAGCATCGTTTCGTCCGGTTGCATCGCGCTAGTCCTCGAACTTCAGCATCACGGTCGCGAGCGGCGGCAGCGTCAGGCGCAGCGATTGCGCGCGCCCGTGCACGGGCTCCGCCTCGGTATGCAGCGTGCCGTTCGTCAGACCGCTGCCGCCGTACTCGGCCAGATCGCTATTGACGATCTCGCGGTAGCGCCCCGCGCGCGGCGCGCCGATCCGGTAGTCGTGGCGCGGCACGGGCGTGAAGTTGCTGACCACCACCACGATACTGCCGTCCGCGCCGCGGCGCAGAAAGGCGAACACGGAGTTGTCGCGGTCGTCGGGCGAAATCCATTCGAAGCCGCTCGCGTCGAAATTCAGCGTATGCAGCGCATTCTCGTGGCGCAGCGCGAGGTTCAAATCGCGCACGAGCCGCTGCACGCCCGCATGCAGCGGGTATTGCAGCAGGTGCCAGTCGAGGCTGCGGTCCGCGTCCCACTCGGCCGCCTGCGCGAACTCGCCGCCCATGAACAGCAGCTTCGCGCCCGGATGCCCCCACATGAAGCCGTAATACGCGCGCAGGTTCGCGAAGCGCTGCCACTCGTCGCCGGGCATCTTCGCGAGCAGCGAGCCCTTGCCGTGCACGACCTCGTCGTGCGACAGCGGCAGCACGAAGTTCTCGCTGAACGCATACAGCATGCCGAAGGTCAGCTTGTCGTGGTGATACTTGCGATTGACGGGGTCCTCGCGCATGTAGGCGAGCGTGTCGTTCATCCAACCCATGTTCCACTTGTACTGGAAGCCGAGACCGCCGGACTGCACCGGCCGCGACACGTTCGGAAAGCTCGTCGATTCCTCGGCCATCACGACGGCCTCGGGACGTTCCGCGCCGACCGTCTCGTTCATGCGCCGCAGAAAATCGATCGCTTCGAGATTCTCGCGGCCGCCGTAGCGGTTCGGGATCCACTCGTGCTCGGCACGGCTGTAGTCGCGGTAGAGCATCGACGCCACGGCGTCCACGCGCAGCCCGTCCACGCCGTAGCGCTCGATCCAGAACAGCGCGTTGCCGATCAGGAAGTTCGCGACCTCGCTGCGCCCGTAGTTGTAGATCAGCGTGTTCCAGTCCTGATGGAAACCCTCGCGCGGGTCTTCGTGCTCGTACAGGCACGTGCCGTCGAAGCGCGCGAGCCCGTGCGCGTCGGTCGGGAAATGCGCGGGCACCCAATCGACGATCACGCCGATGCCGTTCGCGTGCGCGGTATCGACGAAATAGCGGAAATCGTCGGGCGTGCCGAAGCGCGAGGTCGCCGCGTACAGGCCCGTGGGCTGGTAGCCCCACGAGCCGTCGAACGGATGCTCGCTGACGGGCAGCAACTCGACGTGCGTGAAGCCCATGACCTTCACGTACGGAATCAGCTGCTCGGCCAGTTCGCGGTACGTAAGCCAGCGGTCGCCCTCCTCGGGCATGCGCCGCCACGATCCCGGATGCACCTCGTAGATCGACATCGGCGCGGCAAAGCCGTTCGCGCGCTGACGCGCCGCCGCGCTCGCGCAGATGGGCGGCAGGCCGTGCACGACCGACGCCGTGTCGGGCCGCAGCTGCGCGCGGAACGCGAACGGATCGGCCTTCAGGTGCAGCGCGCCGTCCGGCCCCTTGATCTCGAACTTGTACAGATCGCCCGAGGCCGCGTGCGGCACGAAGATCTCCCACACGCCCAATTCGGCGCGGCGCCGCATCACGTGGCGGCGGCCGTCCCAGTTGTTGAAGATGCCGACCACCGAGACGCGCTGCGCATTCGGAGCCCAGACCGCGAAATGCACGCCCGCCACGCCGTCGAGCTCCATCGGATGCGCGCCGAGCACTTCGTACGGCCGGCGGTGCGTGCCCTCGCCGAGCAGCCAGACGTCCATGTCGCCGAGCACGGTGCCGAAGCGGTACGCATCGTCGAGCGCCTGCGTATGCGTGCCCCAATCGACGCGCAGCCGATAGGCGAAGCGGTTGCGGCGGCGCGGCACCGCGCCCGCGAACAGCCCGCGTGCGTCGATGCGTTCGAGCGCCGCGACCGCGCGTCCGCTCGCGCGGTCGATCACGGCCGCCGACACCGCACCGGGCAGCCACGCGCGCACCGCGAGGCCGTCGCCGGTCTCGTGCATGCCGAGC
>CAUPOD010000316.1:0-4152 GCA_963512745.1 uncultured Burkholderia sp.
AGAGAGCGCGCCGGACGACCTGTTCGCATACGTGACGTCGCCTGCCTTCGACGCCGACAACGAACCGGGCGACGCGCGCACGCCGGGCCGCCGTCAGGCGCCCAAGCGCGTGCTTGCCCCGGACGACGATGCGCCCAAGCTGCACAAAGTGTTGGCCGAGGCCGGCATGGGTTCGCGCCGCGAGATGGAAGACCTGATCGTGGCGGGCCGCGTGTCGGTGAACGGCGAACCCGCTCACATCGGCCAGCGCATCATGCCGACCGACCAGGTCCGCATCAACGGCAAGCCCGTCAAACGCAGGCTGCAGAGCAAGCCGCCGCGCGTGCTGCTGTACCACAAGCCGACCGGCGAAATCGTCAGTCATGCGGATCCGGAAGGGCGCCCGTCGGTGTTCGACCGGCTGCCGCCGATGAAGACCGCCAAGTGGCTCGCGGTCGGCCGTCTCGACTTCAATACCGAAGGTCTGCTGATGCTGACCACGTCGGGCGATCTCGCGAACCGCTTCATGCATCCGCGCTATAGCGTGGAGCGCGAATACGCGGTGCGCGTGGTCGGCGAACTGAGCGAGGCGTCGCGCCAGAAGCTGCTGCACGGCGTGCAGCTCGACGACGGCCCGGCCAGCTTCCTGCGCATTCGCGACGGCGGCGGCGAGGGCACCAATCACTGGTATCACGTCGCGCTGGCCGAAGGCCGCAACCGCGAAGTGCGCCGCATGTTCGAGGCGGTCGGCCTGATGGTGAGCCGCCTGATCCGCACGCGTCATGGCCCGATCCCGCTGCCGAAGGGACTCAAGCGCGGCCGTTGGGAAGAGCTCGACGACGCGCAGGTGCGTCGTCTGATGGCGACGGTCGGCCTCAAGGCGCCGAACGAGGAGCGTGGCGCTAGCCGCGGTCCGCAGGCGGAGCGCCGTCAGCCGGACCCGATGCAAACGTCGATGGGCTTCCTCAATCGCGAACCGGTACTGACCACGCACGGCCAGCTCGATCAGCCGCGCCGCCGCCGCGGACCGGCGCCCGGTGCGCTGTCCGGCTACTCGGGGCTGCCGAGCGGCGGTTTCGGCGGTACGGCCGGCACGAACCGCCCCGGCGGCACGGGTCGCGCGGGCACCGGATACGGCAATCGCGCGCCGCGCGGCGAAGTGGACGGCAATCGCGCGTCGTTCGGTGCCAACGGCAACAACAAGCGCGGCCCGAGCAAGGGTGGACGCGGCGCCGGCGGCAATGCCGGCGGCGGTAACGGTAACCGCGCCGAGGGCGGCGGTCGCGGCGCGCCGCGTCAGCAGTCGCCGCGCGGGCGTACGCGCAGCCGTTGAGCGGTGGCTTGGATGCGCTGAGTCGCAGTTGGCGCAACCAGGGTCCGCGCGTAGCGATTCCGGTTGCCCATAAAGCGGGATATCGATGAGGCAATTGCCGCCATGTCGTTGTCCCGCTTGGATTTTTTGTATAGCAGATTGGCGTGGCGGCCTTACAATGCTATAATCGCAGAGTCGCTGGGCGTACGTAAGTGCTGCTCAGGTGCGACCACCGGTAATAAAGATGGGCGTTGCGCCCATTTTTTTTTGCCGAATCGGTTTGGCATCTCGGGTAGCGCTTGAAGCGCCGGCATGGCGCGCGTTCGGGCACGAGGTTCAGGCAGGACTCGCGCACGCACCAGCGCGAACACCTGAGAGGACATTGTGCAACTGACGGAATTGATAGAAACCACGGTCGAGGGGCTCGGCTACGAGCTCGTCGAGCTCGAACGCACCGGGCACGGCATGCTCTGTGTCTATATCGATCAGCCGGACGGCATCTCGATCGACGATTGCGAGAAGGTCACGCGTCAGCTCCAGCACGTCTTGACGGTCGAAAACATCGATTACGAACGGCTCGAAGTCTCGTCCCCGGGGCTCGACCGGCCGTTGCGGAAGCTCGCGGATTTCGAGCGTTTCGCGGGCAGCGAAGTCACCATTACGTTGAAGAAGCCGCTGGAAGGACGCAAGACCTACCGCGGCATTCTGCATGCGCCGCAAGGCGAAACGATCGGTTTGGAATTTAAGAGGGACAAGGGCGACGCGGCTATGCTCGATTTCACGCTGGCCGATATCGATAAAGCCCGCCTGATCCCCCAAGTTGATTTTAGGAGCCGCAAACAATGAGTCGCGAAGTGTTGATGTTGGTGGATGCGCTCGCGCGCGAAAAGAACGTCGATAAGGACATCGTGCTGGGCGCGCTCGAAGCCGCGCTCGCCTCGGCCTCGAAGAAGCTGTTCGACGAAGGCGCCGAGATCCGTGTCCATATCGATCGCGAAAGCGGCGAGCACGAAACCTTCCGTCGCTGGCTCGTGGTGCCCGACGAGGCGGGTCTGCAAGAACCCGACCGCGAAATCCTGTTGTTCGAAGCACGCGAAGACAACCCCGAGATCGAAGTCGGCGAATACATCGAGGAATCGGTGCCGTCGATCGAATTCGGCCGCATCGGCGCGCAGGCTGCCAAGCAGGTGATCCTGCAGAAGGTGCGCGACGCCGAGCGCGAGCAGATCCTCAACGATTACCTCGAGCGCGGCGAGAACATCATGACCGGTTCGGTCAAGCGTCTCGACAAGGGCAACTTCATCGTCGAATCGGGCCGAGTCGAGGCGCTGCTGCGCCGCGATCAGCTGATTCCGAAGGAAAACCTGCGCGTCGGCGACCGCGTGCGCGCTTATATCGCCAAGGTCGACCGCACCGCGCGCGGCCCGCAGATCGAACTGTCGCGCACGTCGCCCGAATTCCTGATGAAGCTGTTCGAGATGGAAGTGCCGGAAATCGAGCAAGGCCTGCTCGAAATCAAGGCGGCCGCTCGCGATCCGGGCGTGCGCGCGAAGATCGGCGTCGTCGCGTACGACAAGCGCATCGATCCGATCGGCACGTGCGTCGGCATCCGCGGTTCGCGCGTGCAGGCCGTGCGCAACGAACTCGGCGGCGAGAACATCGACATCGTGCTATGGTCGGAAGATCCGGCACAGTTCGTGATCGGCGCGCTCGCGCCGGCCGCCGTGCAGTCGATCGTCGTCGATGAAGAAAAGCATGCGATGGACGTGGTGGTCGACGAGAACGAACTCGCCGTGGCGATCGGCCGGAGCGGCCAGAACGTGCGCCTCGCGAGCGAGCTCACGGGCTGGCAGATCAACATTATGACGCCGGACGAATCGGCCCAGAAGCAAGGCGCCGAGCGCGACGTGCTGCGCGGCCTGTTCATGGCGCGTCTCGACGTCGACGAAGAAGTCGCCGACATCCTGATCGACGAAGGCTTTACGAGCCTCGAAGAAATCGCTTACGTGCCGTTGAACGAAATGCTCGAAATCGAAGCATTCGACGAAGACACCGTGCACGAGCTGCGCAACCGCTCGCGCGATGCGCTGCTGACCATGGCGATCGCTAACGAAGAGCAAGTGGAAAACGCGGCGCTCGATCTCAAGAGCCTCGAGGGCGTGACGCCCGAGTTGCTCGCGAAGCTCGGCGACGCGGGCGTGAAAACGCGCGACGACCTGGCTGAACTCGCCGTCGATGAACTGGTGGAAATCACCTCGATCGACGAAGAGGCGGCTAAGGCCCTGATCATGAAAGCCCGAGAGCACTGGTTCCAGTGAAAACGAACATGGCGCATTGATCCGCAGGCGGCCGCAAGGCCCTGACAAGATGCTAACCGCAAGGCAACTGGCCTTGCATTAAGAGGAATGAATGGCGAGTAACAACGTAGCCCAATTTGCCGCAGAACTGAAAATGCCCGCTGAAGTGCTGCTCGAGCAGCTGCAATCGGCCGGCGTCCAGAAGGCGGGTACGGAAGACGCGCTGTCCGAATCGGACAAGGCGCGCCTTCTCGATCATTTGCGCAAATCGCACGGCGCGACCGATAGCGAGAAGCGCAAGATCACGCTGACGAAGCGGCATACGTCGGAGATCAAGCAGTCCGATTCGACGGGTAAGGCTCGAACCATTCAGGTCGAGGTGCGCAAGAAGCGCACCTTCGTCAAGCGCGACGACGTCGAAGGCGGCGCGACCGACGAACAGGCACAGGCTCAGGAGCAGGCGGAAGCCGAGGAACTGAAGCGCCGCGAGGAAGAAGCACGCCTCGCCGCCGAACAGCTCGAGCGCGAAGCGCAGGAACTGCGCGAGCGTCAAGAGCGCCTCGA
>CAUPOD010000317.1:0-4137 GCA_963512745.1 uncultured Burkholderia sp.
GATTTCAGACGATCGAAGAAGTCGAGCACGATCTCCGCCATCAGGATTTCGTACGTGAGTTGCACCTGCCGGCCGTGGTACTGCATGTTGATCTGCGAGCCGCGCTTCTGCGTGCACAGCGTGATGACCGAGCCCACGTACTCCTGCGGCATGTACAGGTTCACGGTGACGATCGGTTCGCGCACCTCGGAGATGCGGCCCGGATCGGGCATCTTGGCCGGATTCTCGACCACCACCGTGGTACCGTCGTGCTGCACCACCTGATACACCACGGTCGGCGCCGTGGTGATGAGGTCCATGTCGAACTCGCGTTCGAGACGCTCCTGCACGATTTCCATGTGCAACAGGCCGAGGAAGCCGCAGCGGAAACCGAAGCCGAGCGCTTGCGAGACTTCGGGCTCGTACTGGAGGGACGCGTCGTTGAGCTTGAGCTTTTCGAGCGACTCGCGCAGCGCATCGTACTGGTTCGCCTCGACCGGATACAGGCCCGCGAACACCTGCGGCTTGACTTCCTTGAAGCCCGGCAGCGGTTCCGCGGCCGGCTTGTTGGCGAGCGTCACGGTGTCGCCGACCTTGGCGGCCGTGAGTTCCTTGATGCCGGCGATGATGAAGCCCACCTGCCCCGCCGACAGCGATTCGAGGTTGCGCGACTTCGGCGTGAACACGCCGACGTGCTCGACGGGATACTGCGCGCCCGTCGCCATCATCTTGATCTTGTCCTTCGGACGCAGCGTACCGTTGACGATGCGCACGAGCATCACGACGCCGACGTAGTTGTCGAACCACGAGTCGATGATGAGCGCCTGCAGCGGCGCTTCCGGATCGCCCTCGGGCGGCGGCACCTTGGCGATCAGCGCTTCGAGCACGTCTTCGACGCCGAGGCCCGTCTTCGCGCTGCAGCGCGTGGCGTCCGTCGCGTCGATGCCGATCACGTCCTCGATCTCGGTGATCGCGCTCTCGGGGTTCGCGGCCGGCAGATCGATCTTGTTCAGCACGGGCACGACTTCGACGCCGAGCTCGATCGCCGTGTAGCAGTTCGCGACAGTCTGCGCCTCGACGCCCTGGCTCGCGTCCACCACGAGCAGCGCGCCTTCGCAGGCCGACAGCGAGCGGCTGACCTCGTACGAGAAGTCGACGTGTCCGGGGGTATCGATCAGGTTCAGGTTGTAGACCTTGCCGTCGCGCGCGCGGTACGTGAGCGCGGCGGTCTGCGCCTTGATCGTGATGCCGCGCTCGCGCTCGAGATCCATCGAGTCGAGCACCTGGGCTTCCATTTCGCGGTCGGACAAGCCGCCGCAAACCTGGATGATGCGATCCGCGAGCGTCGACTTGCCGTGGTCGATGTGCGCGATGATCGAGAAGTTGCGAATATGATCCATTAGGGCCGATGAGAAGCCGCGTACCCGCTGACACGCGGTCGGGCAAAGTGAAAAGGCGCGCTCGACGACGATCGCGAAGCGCGCCTTGCAAGCCGGTGACTAAACAGCGTATTTTAGCCGAAAAGGCCCGGGCGGCGGCAATTTACGCAGCGGCCGGGTCCCGGCCGCTGCGCCGCTCAATTCGCGCGCGGGCGAATCGTCACGTATTGCGTGAGATCGCCGCGCCGCACGAGCAGCGGCACGGTTTTCTGCGGATCGAGCTGCGCGCACAACGTGTTGAACTGCGCGACGCTGGTCACGTCGTTCGCGCCGATGCGCAGCACGACGTCGCCGCGCCGCAGCCCGACGCGCGCCGCGGGGCCGTCCGCGTTCACGACCTGCACGCCGCCCTTGATCTTGAGCGTCTTCAACTGATCGGCCGACAGTTCGCCGACCGTCAAGCCGAGCACGTTGCTCGCGCGCGGCGCGCTCGGGTCGCTGCGGTGCGCCTGCGCGGCGCCCGCCGCCGCATCCACGGGCACCTCGACCACCGTCACCTGCAGGTCGTGCGTCTGGCCCTTGCGCCAGACCGTCACGGGCGCCTTCGTGCCCGGCTTCGTATCGCGGACCATGCGCTGAAGATCGGTGCCGAGTTCGACTGGCCGCCCGTCGACGCGCAAGATGATGTCGCCCGCTTGGATCCCCGCCGCGTCGGCGGGGCCGCCGGCCTCGACGTTGCTGACCAGCGCGCCCTCTGCCTTCGGCAGCCCGAGCGCCGCGGCGACGTCGGGCGAGACGTCGGCGATCTCGACCGCGATGCGGCCGCGCACCACGTGGCCCGTGGTTTCGAGCTGCTCGGCCACGCGCATCGCCTCGTCGATCGGAATCGCGAACGAAATGCCCATGAAGCCGCCCGTGCGGCTGTAGATCTGCGAGTTGATGCCGATCACCTGGCCTTGCATGTCGATCAGCGGGCCGCCCGAATTGCCGGGATTCACGGCCACGTCGGTCTGGATGAACGGCAGATAGTCGCCCGTGTCGCGCCCCTTGGCGCTGACGATGCCCGCCGTCACGGTGTTGTCGAGCCCGAACGGCGAGCCGATCGCGACGACCCATTCGCCGACCCGCACGTGGTTCGAATCGCCGATCTCGACGGTCGGCAGCTTGTCCGCGTCGATCTTGAGGATCGCCACGTCGGTGCGTTCGTCCACGCCGATCAGCTTGGCCTTGAATTCGCGGTTGTCGGTCAACGTCACGTAGATGCTGTCGGCATCGTCCACCACGTGCGCGTTCGTCATCACGTAGCCGTCCTGCGACAGGATGAACCCCGACCCCACGCCGCGCGTCTGCTGGCCGTCCGCATCGTCGGACGAACCGGGTTGGTCGGGCTGGCTCGGTGCGGTTTGCGCATCGCCGCCGTCGTCGGGCGCATCGCGCTTCGGCACGATCTGATCGGGCAGCGGAATGCCGAAGAAGCGGCGGAAAAAGTCCGCCATGTCGCTATGGTCCACGCCGGGCGGCAGCGAGCCGTGCGTTTCGGCGATGGGCGCCTGCGCCGCAACCGTGGTGCGGATGTTCACGACCGCGGGACCGACCTTCTCGACCAGATCCGAAAAATCGGGCAAACCCGTGGCGCGCGCGGGCGCAGGGACGGCCGGCGCGGGCGCCGCCCAGGCGCAGCCCGGCGCGAGCGACGCGCCCGCCAGCAGCATCGCCGCCAGTCCGAGGCGCAGCTTGAGTTTGCTCATGTCGAAAGCCGGGAAGATCTTATTTGGAAGGCTTGTATTCTATGGCAGAAGAGAACTGCTGCAACGCCGCGGCCGGCACCTCGCCGAGCACCGTGACCCAGAAATCGCCGCGCCGCTTGACGAGCACGTGGGTCGCGCCGGTACCGCCCGCGCCTTCGGAGCGCGTGTTGTTGGCGGTCGGTTCGAGGAATACGGAAACGGTCGCGAGGCCGTCGCTATAGACGATCTGATTCACGAAGATCGGCGGTGCGCCCGTCTCGCGCGCGGCCATCGGGCGGCGCACCTCGCGAATTTTGCGGAAGCCGCTCAGCGTGTCGGGCAATTGCCAGCCCTGCGCTTCGGCATCGACGGTCTCGACCGGCGCGCGCGCCACGGTCCAGCCGCCGAGATCGTGCATGCCCGACGCGATCGCGCTCTTCTCGGCCGGCGCAACGCCGCCGATCTGCAACTGCGAGAACGCGACCTGATCGAGCACGTGGCCGTCGCCGTCGAGCGTCTGCTGGCGCAGCAGCAGGCCCGTGCGCGTATCGGTCCAAAGTCTGTAGGTATAGCGGTTCGCGTCGTTAGGCTGCAGCTCGCTGAGGTCCGCGTCGCGCCCGGCCACGCGGTCATGCCCGAGCGGCTTGACCGTATAGGCGGCCAGCACCGCGGCGCCTCCCGCGCCGAGCAGCGCCGGGAACGCGTCTTTGTTCTCGCGGCGCTCGACCACGCACAGATGGCGCTCGGGGACGAACGTGTAGAGATCGTCGTTATGCCGCAGCACGGTGCGCGGCTGGCCGTCGAGGCTTTCGATGCGCTCGTATTCGCCGTCGCCCTTCGCTGCGATATGCACGACGCGCGACGACTGGATGTAATTGCCGCGCTGATACACGAACGTGCCCGCGTAGCTCAACTGCTGCGCGGCCTGCTGGATACGGTCGAGCCACGCGGTATCGGCCTTCGCGGATGCGCCGGCGCTCGTGGCCGGCTGGCCGGCCCCGTTCTGCGCGGCGGCCAGCACGGGCGCGGCGCCGAGCGCCATGCAGCAGACG
>CAUPOD010000318.1:0-4121 GCA_963512745.1 uncultured Burkholderia sp.
AGATGGTGGAGGATCAGATGCTGAAGCCGGTGCATGAAGAACTCATGCTCGGCGTAATAGTCGAGGCGCGTGTGGAGCGCGAGATAGAACAGCGCGAGACCGCTCCAGAACGCGCACTGGCGCGCCCAGCCGACGTGCAGGCGGCGCGTGCCGCGCAGATAGAGCACGGCGCCCACTAGGCAAGCCAGCACCGGTATCGGCGAGGGCTCCCAAGGTTCGAGCAGACGCAACAGAAACATGGCGGACCCAGGCGGTCGGGCGGGCGGCGCCGCGGCATCGTGCCGGGCGGCGGATATGCCATGTTAGCAGGGCGCGCGCTTACGCGAGCGCGCCCGAGCTCGGCGCCGGGATCAGTGCTGCGGTGCGCCGTCCCAGGCCGGCAGCGTGGTGCCGTGATAGACCTTCAGGATTTCCTGCGCGACGTTCGGCTGCTGATAGCTCTGCGCGAGCGTGCGTACCCACGGCGCGTTGACGTCGCTCGCGTTGACGGCGATGAAGTTGCGGAACGGGTTGCCCGCCACCTGTTCCTGCGCGAGACGTTCCTGCGGGATCTGGATGCCCGACTTGAGGGCCCAGTCGGTATTGATCACGGCCGCGTCGAGGTCGCCGATCGCGCGTCCGATGATGCCGGCGTCCAGTTCCTTGATGCGCAGGTGCTTGGGGTTTTCGGCGATGTCGCGCGTGGTCGCGAGGCTGCCGGCTTCGGGGCGCAGCGTGAGCAGGTGCTGCGCCTGCAGCAGCTGCAGCGCGCGGGCTTCGTTGCTCGGATCGTTCGGCACGCCGATGGTGGCGTTTTGCGGCAGTGCCGCGACTGCGTGGTACTTGCGCGAGTAGAGGCCGATCGGCTGCACGTAAGTATAGCCGGCCGGCTGGATCTGATAGCCGCGCGCCTGGTTCTGCGCGTCGAGATACGGCTTGTGCTGGAACGCATTGGCGTCGAGGTCGTGCTGGGCTAGCGCCTGGTTCGGCAGCGTGTAGTTGTCGAACGTGGTGAGCTTGACGGTCAGCCCATGCTGCGCGGCATTGGCGGCCACGACACGCCATACGTCCTGGTCTTCGCCCGACATGATGCCGACCCGCACGACCTGGCCGGCGGCGTGCGCGGCAGGGCTGGCGGCAGCGAAGACGATGGAAAGGGCAGCGAGAGCGCGAGCGAGCGGTTTGATTTTATTCATCTATGTGCCTGTAATTTCGGTGACAGGTTGAGCGAGCCACGATGCTAGTCATTCCGCGCGCATCAGGCAACCAAGGAATCGTGAATTACAAATCGCCCGTTGGGATGATTGGCGTGCATTCGGGGACCTTTCCCCGGGCGCCGGCCCGTGTCGGAGCCGTCTCGGTGAGCGCAGGTCGGCAGCGCCGGACTGGACAAGACTTGCATAGTCGTACTGAATAAATTGGAGGATTCTATGGATGCCGCCCCGAAGACGGGTGCGCGCGCAGCCGGCGGAGAATTAAAGCGACTGACGCATCTTGTACCAGGTAAATATGCTGCGCTGCAATAATCGCGATCTATTCCACGAGCATCCGACGCGTCGAAAAAATAATAATAAAGGTGTTATATATGGAAATCGATTCGCAATTAAGCGGATTTATGGACGCAAAACAAACGGCAATAAAATTTTACTAAACGACGAAAACGTTTTACGTCGTGCTAAAAAGGGCAAATCCTCGAACGCCGGCGCGCCAAGCGGTTGCGGCGGTTTGCGAATGCACGCAGAATTCGCGGGTTTCTTTTACCGTAGTTCCCGCAGGTTTTATCGTGCTGGTCCGGGCTTTATGGAATCGGGTTGCCATTCATAAAATAGACGTTTTGCATGCGGACACGATTCGCGCGCAAAAAATAATGCCGCGGCAATGAATTCCCGAATTCGCGGGTTTCAGCCAAGTGCTATCCAAATAAACCTTCCGGGGGGTTCGCCGTGATGACAATCGGCGAAGAAATGACCGTCTATGTGGTTGACGACGATGCGGCGGTGCTGGACGGCCTCGCGCATCTGGTCCGTTCGATCGGCTTGAAGACGCAGTCATATGAGGATCCGAGCGTATTTCTCTCGGAAATAAACATGGACGCATGCGGCTGTCTGATTCTGGACATTCGCATGCCGGTGATCAACGGCTTCATGGTGTTCGACCGCCTGCGCGCGATGGGCTGCGAACTGCCGGTGATCATGATGACGGGCTACGCCGACGTCTCGCAGTGCCGGCGCGCGTTCCAGCAGGGCGCCGTGGATTTTCTGATCAAGCCCATCGACGAGAACGGCTTGCTCGAGAGCGTGCAGAAGGCGACGCGCATGGATCAGGAGCAGCGCATGAAGCGGCGCCTGGCCGAGACCATCCGCTGCAAGCTCGAAAAACTCACGCACCGCGAAAAAACCGTGTTCGACATGATCAGCGACGGCATGCCGAACAAGGTGATCGCCGACCGGCTGCACTTGTCGCTGCGCACGGTCGAGGCGCATCGCGCGTCCGTCTTCGAAAAGGTCGAGGCGGCCTCGGTGGCCGATTTGGTCAAGTTGAAGCTATTGGGCACGCCCTGGCTGCAGTAGGGGCGCGCCGGAGTCCGCGATGGATGCCCACTATATTTTCCCGATGTTCGTCTCGGTCTACGAGAACTACCGGGCCGAGGCGCTGAGCAAGCACCTCGGCATCTCGGCGCCGGCCGTGAAGCTGCTCGACCTGGTGGACTGCCTGCCCGGCATCAGCCTCGGCACGGCCGAGCGCGCGCTCGGGTGCGGGCGCACGCAGACGGTGGGCGCCGCATTCGAATTGCAGCAACTGCAGTTCGTGCAGCTGCACGGTTCGCCGGACTTGCCCGACGAGGTGTGCGTGTTCGCGGCATGTCCGCCGCCCGCCTTGGCCGAGGCGCGCCGCCGGGTGGTCGAGCAGTTCCAGGCGAGCGGCGACGACGGCGACGTGATGCGGTTCATCGAGCGCTACCAAGAGGTCGTGCTCGCGAATTTATGCGAGCCGGACGCGGACGAGAGGCAATTGGCCGGTGCGCAGCTCATGCGTCTCTTGGCGGGAGGCCGGCGTGCGCTTGCGGCGCATGCCGCGGACGCGGAGCCGTGCCCGCATTGAGTGCGGGGCGCCGAGCGCTTGATTCAGCGCTGGGCTTCGAGAGAGGACGGCGTGCAATGCGCTGTCGCGCCTGGGCTTCGGCGCATGTGTGCCGAGTTCGGTATGCTTGCGTCGTCATTCATTTTCCGGCGGACGTTCGATGCTGCTCGCGCTGATTCTCGTCGCCGGCCTGTGGGCCGGTCTGCAAAACGCCTTGGCGGGCGGCGGCTCGTTTGTCACGCTGCCGGCGCTGATTGTCGCCGGGCTGTCGCCGCTGGCGGCCAATATCACTTCTACCGTCGCGTTGTTTCCCGGGCAGATCACCTCCGGCTTGGCGGGGCGCAAGCTCGTGAGCGGCGCGGGACAGTTGCCGTTTTGGGCGTTGTTCGTGATCAGCATCGCGGGCGGGGCGCTTGGCGGGCTGCTGTTGCTGCATACGCCGTCGGACGTGTTCGCGCGTCTCGTGCCTTGGCTCGTGCTGTTTGCGACTTGCGTGTTTGCGTGGGGGAGTTTTGCGCGTAAGCAGGGTGGGGCCAGCGTGCATTTGAGCCGGGCCGGCACGGCATTCGCGCAGTTTCTGATCGCCATCTACGGCGGGTATTTCGGTGGCGGGATCGGTTTTCTGATGCTCGCGGCGTTGACGATGGCGGGCCTGCAGACGCGTTACGCGGGGGCGACCAAGAACGCGCTGGCCGGGGTGATGAATGCTTCCGCGGTGGTGCTGTTTCTGACTTCTCCGGAATTGCATTGGCGCGAGGCGTTAGTGCTCGGTGCGGGGGCGCTCGTGGGCGGATTGTTCGGGTCTTGGGCGTTGCATCGGGTTAATGAGAAGGTGCTGCGGATCGCGATTGTGGGGATCGGGGTGGCTTTGACCGTTGGGCTGTTTGTCAAGCCGATATGACGGTGGGGTGGCCTGGCGGCCGGAGTTGGCGGGGGCTTGCCGAATGGCTGCGGTGAGGCGGTTGTGGCTGAGTTGGGTGGGTGAACCGGCGGCAAGTTCACGCGTGGGAGGACGGGGCGGGCTATCTGCTTCCGGCTGCCTACAGCAGATAGCCCACCCC
>CAUPOD010000319.1:0-4118 GCA_963512745.1 uncultured Burkholderia sp.
AGATAGGAGGGCGAGGATGAACTTGATTTCGGTCCGGCGCGGCGCATTGTGCGTGGCCGGCATGGCAGCGGCGGCATTGTCGGCATGCACGACGTACGTCGATACGCAGGTTACGGCTTTTTCCGCGTGGAGCGGCAGCGGGGCGCGCACGTATGCGTTCGCGCATCCGGACAAGCAGCCGGTCAGCCTCGAGGACCAGACCTACGAGCTCGAAGTCGACGGCGCGCTCGACAAGCTCGGTTTTCATAACGTGCCCGCGCCGCAGGCCCGCTATCTCGTCGCGCTGCGTTACGACGTGGTGCCGCAGCAGGTCACGGTGCAGCAGCCCGTCTATCCGCCCGATCCTTGGATGTACCGCCGTCCCGGGTTCGGGCCGTGGGGCGCCTGGGGTCCGTGGGGGCCGTGGGGGCCGTGGAGCCCTTGGGGTCCGGACTACGTGAACACCACGTACCCGGTATTCGACATGATGCTCGGGATCAGCATTGCGGAGCGCGCGTCGGGCCGCGAGGTGTACAAGGTGTCCGCGCTTACGCGCGCCGATCAGCCGTCGCTGGTGCGTGCGATGCCGTATCTCGTGCATGCGGCGCTCGGCGATTTCCCGCTCGCCAACGGCGAGACGCGTGTGGTGCGTGTGCCGCTCGCGAAGCCGGGTGCGCCGGCGGGGGCGAGCGCGGCTGCGGCAGCGCCTGCGGGCGCGCAGCAGGCGAAGCCTGCGCAGTGACGATACGTTACGGCAATGGGCTTCAGGCGCCGGACTTGAGTCGATAGGCCGGCGCGTACGCTGCGGCGATGCGTTGCGGCGAGGCGGGGACGACTCCGCGTCGTCTCCGCAACGCCTCATGCCGCATGCTCGGTAGGGAGGTTAGCCGCGGCGTTGGCCGCGCTCGTGCACGCAGCGTCCGCCCGCGTAGGTGCGGTAGATTGCGCGGTCGTCGCCGAGCAGCGCGAATGCGAACAGCAGCCCTTCGAGCGAATCGGCGTGTAGCGTGCGGCGCGCGAGCAGCGGCGTGGCGTCCGGGTCCAATACGATGAAATCGGCTTCACTGCCGGGCGCGAGCGTGCCGATGAGGGTCTCCTGATCGAGCGCGCGCGCGGCGCCGGCCGTCGCCATCCAGAACATGCGCGTCGCGCTCAGCGCGTAGCCGCCGAGCCGCGCGACCTTATACGCCTCGTTCATGGTTTGCAGCATCGAGAACGAAGTGCCCCCGCCCACGTCCGTGCCGAGCGTGACCTGCATGCCGGTGCGGTCCGCCGCCGCGAAATCGAACAGCCCGCTGCCGAGGAACAGATTCGAGGTCGGACAGTGCGAGGCCGCCGCGCCCGCTTCGGCCATGCGCCGCCGGTCGTCGTCGTCGAGGTAGATGCAGTGGGCGTATACCGCGCGCGGCCGCAGCAGTCCGTAGCTGTCGTACACGTCGAGATAGCTGCGGTGCCCCGGAAACAGCTCGGATGCCCAGCGCACCTCGTCGAGATTCTCGGCCACGTGGCTTTGCACGAACACGCTCGGATGCGCGCGCGCGAGCGTGCCGCATGCCTCGAGCTGGGCGTCGCTGCAGCTCGGTGCGAAACGCGGCGTGAGCGCGTACGAGAGCCGCTCGCGCCCGTGCCAGTGCGCGATCAACTCGGCGCTGTCGTCGTAGCCCGTTTGCGCCGTGTCGCGCAGAAACTCGGGGCTATTGCGGTCCATCAGGCACTTGCCCGCCGCCATGCGCAAGCCGCGCGCCTCGCTCGCCTCGAAGAACGCATCGACCGACGCCTTGTGCACCGTGCAGAACACGAGCGCGGTCGTGGTGCCGCATGCGAGCAATTCGTCGAGGAAGAAGTCGGCCACGCCGCGTGCATAGGCGAGATCGGCGAAGCGGCGTTCGGCCGGGAACGTATACGTGTCGAGCCACGGCAGCAGGCCCGGCGCAGGCGACGCGATGATGTCGGTCTGCGGGTAGTGGATGTGCGTGTCGATGAAGCCGGGCGCGATCAACTTGCCGCCGAGTTCGGTCACGGCCGTGCCGGGAGCCAGTTGCGCGGCCACGTCGCGGTACGCGCCCGCGGCGGTTACGCGGCCGTCATCGACGATCAGCAGGCCGTCCTCGTCGTAGCGGACGGCCTGCTCCGCGTCCCGGACATCGCCCGCGAAACGAAGCAGCCGGGCGCGGTAGGCGGTTTGAGTCATGGCTTGGGTTGGGCGATGGGGTTCGGTTGAGGGGGGCGCGGGACGCCCGGCAGTGCGGCCGTTTTAGGCCGCGTGCCAGTATGCGTCGAGTTCCGCGATCAGCGCCGCGCGCGTCGGCGCATCGACGAACGATGCATCGAAGCCGTTGCGGATGATCGAGTAGACCTCGGTGTCGCTGAGGCCGAGCGCTTCGGCGGTCGCCAGATAGTTCGCGTTCACGTAGCCGCCGAAATACGCGGGATCGTCCGAATGCAACGTGACCGCGACGCCGCGCGCGAGCAGACGCTTCAGCGAATGCTGGCTGAGATCGTCGTACACCTTGAGTTTCAGGTTCGACAGCGGGCACACCGTGAGCGGCATGCGTGTGGCGGCGAGGCGCTCGATCAGCGCGTCGTCCTCGATCGCGCGCACGCCGTGGTCGATGCGATCAACCTTGAGCGTATCGAGCGCGCTGTGGATGTACGCGGGCGGTCCTTCCTCGCCCGCGTGCGCGACCAGCTTGAGGCCGAGTTCGCGCGCCGCGGCGAACACGCGCGCGAATTTCTCGGGCGGATGGCCGTGCTCCGACGAATCGAGGCCGACGCCGATCAGCCGGTGCGGATATTTCGCGAACAGCGGGCGCGCCGCTTCGAACGTGGCGAGCGCGTCCTCTTCGGGCAGGTGGCGCAGGAAGCACAGGATCAGTCGGCTCGAAAAGCCTTCCGCGTCGGCCTCGGCCAGCGCGCGCTCGATGCCGGCGACCACGGTTTCGATGGCCACGCCGCGCTCCGTATGCGTCTGCGGATCGAAGAAGATTTCGGCATGCGTGACGCCGTCGGCGCGCGCGCGGCGCACGTAGGCGGCCGTCATGTCGTAGAAATCGTCTTCGGTGAGCAGCACGCTCGCGCCCGCGTAGTAAATGTCGAGGAACGATTGCAGATCGGTGAACGCGTACGCGTCGCGCAGCGCCTCGACCGATTCGTAGGCGAGCTGCACGCCGTTGCGCTTCGCCAGCGCGAAGATCAGTTCGGGCTCGAGCGAGCCTTCGATGTGAATATGCAGTTCCGGCTTCGGCGCGCGGGCGATTTTTTCGGCGAGAGGGGCGGGCATGGACTTCCTTTTGTTATGGAGGGGCGCGGCGTGCGCGCCCGAAAACTAAATGGCGTAGCGCGAGCGGCGCCGCACGAGGTTCGCGATCAGCGCCGCGGCGATCGCCACGAACGCGATCAGCGACCAGCCCGGCAGCAAGATGCCGAGGATCGGCGGATAAACGGTTTCGCACAGGCCGGCCACCTTGAACACGCCGGGCAGCCAATGCGCGGGCGGCAGGCCATCGACGATCGGCTGCAGCGTATCGAAGCCGCAGCTGAACCCGGGGTTCAGCTGGATCGTCAGATGGCGCACGGCCACGCCGGCACCCGCGAGCGCGACGAGCGCGGTCAGCGCTTCGAGCAGCGCGATCGGCCGCCAGGTGGACAAGCCGCTGCCGACGAACGCGAGCAGGCCGATCAGCACGAACGCATAGCGCTGGATGATGCACAACGGGCACGGATCCTCGCCGAGGCCGTATTGCAGATACAGGGCGCCCGCGAGCAGGGCCGCGCACACCAGGCCGAGCAGCATCAGGAGACGGCGCTCGCGGCGCAGAGACAACGTGTAGTTATTGAGCATGGGCAGTCGGGCGTTTGGCGGTCGGGTGGATAAAACAGGCGATTGACCCGATTCTAGCGCGTGCCCGGCGCCACTGCGCATGAAGGCGCTGCATTCGATTTAGCGCGGGCTTCCGCAGGCGCGTGCGGTCCGCCGTGCGCGTGCGTTTAGACCGCGGATTCAACGCCCCGCTTCGAGCACGGCCTGCACCGACTGGCCGATGGCCAGCAGCGCGTCGTCGCGATGCGGCGCGGCGACCAGCATAAGGCCGGCGGGCGCCGCGCCATGCGTATGGCACGGCAGCGACAGCGCGCATGCG
>CAUPOD010000320.1:0-4108 GCA_963512745.1 uncultured Burkholderia sp.
GACCGACTACCGGCCGAACATGCGGCTCGTCTCGACCGAAGCCGGCATCAGCTACGACGTCGGCACGTCGTACGGCCCCAGCTACCCCCCGGGCAACGTCCTGTTCGCGCAGGCCGCCGTGGCCGCGCGCATGCACATCATCATCCTCGGCGAAGGCGCGCAGACCACGTACTTCTTCTACGGCCCCGACTACCCGGGCGAGCCCGGCTACGGCACGTTCTTCGACGATGCCGATGCCCAGGGCGCGTTCGGCGCGACCGACATCAGCCCGAAACCCGAAGCGCTCGCGCTGGCCGCGATGACACGCATCCTCGACGGCACGACGACCCTCGGCTATTTGAACGGCATGCCGCCGATGACCTACGGCTATGCGTTCCAACGCCTGGGCGGCGGTCCCGTCGTGACCGCGCTGTGGACCCACAACAATGCGGTATGGAGCGCGAGCGCGGGCTTCAGTTCGACATACGGCACCGCCTATAACCTGGCGGTCGATGCGCCCGGCACGTCCGGCACAGTCCGCATTCTCGACATGATGGGCAACGTCTCGACCGCTGCGTATACGGACGGCGTGGTGCCGCTCACGCTGACCGAAGCGCCGATCTACGTCGTGTCCAACAACGCCGGCGCGATGCAGGCCCACGTGACCGCGCCCGTCGGCTATACGGGGCAGTAAGCGAAACCGTCAGCTGGACGGCATGCGCGGGCGCCGCGGCCGTCCGCCATGCAATTAGCGGGGAAACGCTAGATAACGCCGCCCGCGCGAAATATGCATGCGCTAGGCTACTTCCCACGTATCGCCCCGGCACGCGGGCGCGCAAACTGTGCGCAGCGCCCACGCCGGCCGCATCGCGTCTGCCTCGCGCATCGCGCGGCGCGCGTTCTTCCCAACCGCGCAGCCCATCGCGGGTTCCGCTCATGCGAGCGGACCGCTGCGCCACTCGTGCCCGGAGCAGCGCATGCTCGATCCGTCGCAATGGTTTGCCGCACTGCATCGCCCGCGCCGCCTGCCGCGGCGCTGCGGCATCGCCACGCTCGCGCTGGCGCTGATCTTGACGTCGGCGCTCGCCGCGTGCGGCAAGAGCGATCCGCAGCTCGGCGGCACCGCAGCGAACCAAAGCGGCGCCGCCGCGCAAGCGCCGCACGCGTCCATCTACGACGCCTCGACGGGGACAACCTGGGTGCTCTGCGCGCCCGCAGGCGGCTACTGCTCGTTTAGCGGCACGTCCGAAGTGCTGTTCGGCCTCAGTCCGACGCAGGACGTGGTCAGCGGCACGTTCACGAACGGCGTCGCGTGCAACCAGGTGCCGTTCAATGCGCCGTCCGACCCGACCGTCTCGAAGTCTTGCTGGATCCCGTCCACGAGCGCGGACGCAGCGAGCGGCGCGGCCGCCGGTTCCGGCACGTCGGGCACGAGCGGATCGAGTGCGCCCGCCGCCGACGCCTCGGCCGCCACGAGCTGGGTCCAGTGCGCCCCCGAAGGCGGCTACTGCTCGTTTGGCGGCACGTCAGACGTGCTGTTCGGCCTCAGTCCGACGCAGAATGTGGTCGGCGGCACGTTCACGAACGGCGTCGCCTGCACCCAGACGGCGTTCGGCGCGCAGCCCGACCCCAGCGTGTCGAAGTCGTGCTGGATCCCGGTCCAGTCCGTTTCCGGCACCACGGGCGCGACGTCCTCGGGCAGCAGTTCGGGAACCGATTCAGGAAGCAGCTCGGACACCAGCAGCGCCAGCAGTACAGGCACGGCCATGCCCGCACTCACCTGCTCCGCGCCCACCGTCACGGCCGCACAGGCCGCCGACCGGCCGATCCGGGCCGATACCCCGTCGAGCGACGGCACACGCCTGTTTCCGGCGGGCGCCGCGTTCGCGATCGCGCTGACCTCGAACGCGCCAGCCGCCGACACCGTCGTCTGGGCCGTGCACGACCACCTCGGCAATACCGACGCCAGCGGCTCGTTCGCGGTCCCGGCCGGCGTCCAGACCAACACGCTATCGTGCAGTTCGGGCATCGCCGGCTACTTCGCGATCTCGGCCACGCTCGCCAAGGCCGGCGGCCGGCTCCCGCAAGCCGGCACGCGCCCGGCCGGGATCGCCACGTTCGGCGTCCTGCCGAACTTGACGTCCGTGCTCGGCACGCCCGCCTACGCGCATCAGGATCAGCACCGCTTCGGCATGCAGGGCTTCAACCACAACGGTGCGATGCTCGACCGCCTCGGCATCACGCAAACGCTCGACGGCCGCGCGCTGTCGGACATGGAGCCGAGCGGCCCGAACACGTGGATCCCGGCGCTTTCCGACGTGGATTCGTTCTACACCAACGGCCAGGTCATGCGCCTCGTGCGCCTCGACGGCATTCCGAAATGGGCGAGCCCCACGGACGTCGCGCAGGACGGCACCTACGCGCCGACCGACCTGGCCTACTACCAGCGCTACATGGCGCGCGTCGGCACCGACACCGCAAGCTTCCGCGCCGTCTATTTCCCGCAGCAGCAAAACGACTACTACCAAGTGACGTGGGAACCGCAGTGGGCCGATACGCCCGAGAATTTCGTCGCGTTGTACGCGGCCGCCTACAAGGGCCTCCACTCGACCGACGCGAACGCGGTCGTGATGGGCACGACCCAGCCGTTCGCGGCCGGCAACCCCGCGTCCACCGCGTATTGGCTCCATCGATACGCGGCGCTCGGCCTGCCGAACTACCTCGACGCCGTCGCGACGCATGCGTATTACGACGCGGGCACCTCGCCTTCGCATCCGCCCGAACGCCTCGCGACCGATCCGGCCGGCTATCCGAATGCGCTCATGTACGAGATGCGCGCGCTGCGCAGCGAAATGCAAGCCGAGTACCGCCCCAACATGCGGCTCGTCTCGACGGAAGTCGGCATCAGCTACGACGTCGGCACGTCGTACGGCCCCGACTATCCGACCGCGAACGTGCTGTTCGCGCAGGCCGCCGTAGCCGCGCGCACGCACATCATCGTGCTCGGCGAAGGCGCGCAGGCCACCTATTTCTTCTACGGCGCCGACTACCCGGGCGAACCGGGCTACGGCTGCTTCTTCGACAATACCCATGCGCAAGGCGCATTCGGCGCGTCCGACGTGAGTCCGAAGCCCGAGGCCCTCGCATTCGCGGCGCTCACGCGGATACTGGACGGCACGACGACCCTCGGCTACCTGAACGGCATGCCGTCGATGACCTACGGCTACGCGTTCCAGCGCCTGGGCGGCGGCCCCGTCGTGACCGCGCTCTGCACCCACAACAACGCGGTGTGGAGCGCAAACGCGGGCTTCAGCTCGACGTACGGCGTCGGCTACAACCTGAGTGTCGATGCGCCCGGCACGTCCGGCACGGTTCAGGTGCTCGACATGATGGGCAACGTGTCGAGCGTCGCATATGCGAACGGCATCGCGCCGCTCACGCTGACCGAGGCGCCGATCTACGTCGTGTCGCGCAACGCGAGCGTGATGCAGGCCCACGTGACCACGCCCGTCGGTTATACGGGGCAATGAGCGCGGATTACCGTGCGTGGATGCGCCGCCGCACGCCGTGCCGCGCGAGACTGCCGGCGTAGCGCGTACCCGGCCTAGCGCCGCATGCTCGCGCGATACTCGCTCGGCGACACGAGAAGCCGGTGACGAAACATCTTCGCGAGCCGGTCGCCGCTGCCGATGCCGCAGCGGCGCGCGACCTCGTCGATCGTTAGATCCGTCGAGGCGAGCAGCGCGCAGCTCGCTTCGAGGCGCATGCGCAGCAGATATTCGGACGGCGTGAGGCCGACGAGCACCTTGAAGTGACGCAGAAAGCTGCGCTCGCTCATGCTGACCGCGCGCGCGGCTTCGCCGATCGTGACCGGACGCCGGAAGTTCTCGGCGAGCCAGCGCAGCGCAGCGCTGACCTTGTCGTGCCAGCTGCCGTCGCCCACGTCACCCAGCACCGCGCGCAAACGCCGCCACGCGTCCGGCAGCGACCGGTCCGAGACCTCGCGCGCGGCAGCCGTCCCGTAGTCGCGCTTGACGACCGTGAGCGCGGCCGCGATCGGCCCGAACGGGTCGTCCGGCGTCACCGCCTGGCCGGACGCGGTCGCGGGATCGGCCGCGAAGCCGAGCCG
>CAUPOD010000321.1:0-4061 GCA_963512745.1 uncultured Burkholderia sp.
CGCCGCAACCCCGCGCGCGCCGCGCTCCGCGCCAGGCGCCGGTTGCCCGGGGAAGCCGCCGGTCCCGGGCTGCGCGCGGCTTTTGTACAATGTCTGCTTACCCGCATGCGCCACGAGCGCGCGGGTCCCACCTACCTCACCGTACCAGGCTCACCATGTCCGATACCGCTGTTTCCGCCGTGATCCACCGTGCCGACTATACGCCGCCTCCGTTCCTGATCGATACCGTCGCCCTCGAATTCGACCTCGACCCTGCCCGCACCGTCGTGCGCAGCACGCTCGGCGTGCGCCGCAACCCCGACGCCGCGCATGCGCCGCATCTCGAATTGATCGGCGAGGCGCTCGAATTCATCGGCGCGAGCCTGAACGGCGCGCCCTACGGCGCCATAGGCGTGCACGAAGACGGCCTGACGGTGCGCAACGTGCCGGACGAGTTCGAACTCGTGCTCGAGAGCGCGTGCGCGCCCGATGCGAACACGACGCTGTCGGGCCTGTACGTGTCGAGCGGCAACTTCTTCACGCAGTGCGAGGCCGAGGGCTTCCGCCGCATCACCTACTTCCTCGACCGCCCGGACGTGATGTCCACCTACACGGTCACGCTGCGCGCAGACAAGGGCGCCTACCCCGTGCTGCTGTCGAACGGCAACCTGGTCGAGCAAGGCGATTTGCCCGAGGGCCGCCACTACGCGGTGTGGCAAGACCCGTTCCGCAAGCCCAGCTATCTGTTCGCGCTGGTCGCGGGCAAGCTCGTGGCGATCGAGGAAACGATCAAGAGCGCGTCGGGCAAGGACAAGCTGCTGCAAGTATGGGTCGAGCCGCAGGATCTCGACAAGACGCGCCACGCGATGGATTCGCTGATCAACTCGATCCGCTGGGACGAGGAGCGCTTCGGCCTCGAACTCGATCTCGACCGCTTCATGATCGTCGCCGTCAGCGACTTCAACATGGGCGCGATGGAGAACAAGGGCCTCAATATCTTCAATACGAAGTACGTGCTCGCGAATCAGGAAACCGCGACCGACGTCGATTTCGCGAACATCGAATCGGTGGTCGGCCACGAGTATTTCCACAACTGGACCGGCAACCGCGTGACGTGCCGCGACTGGTTTCAACTGAGCCTCAAGGAAGGCCTCACGGTGTTCCGCGACCAGGAATTCTCGGCAGACATGAGCGCCGGCGCCGAAGACGACGAGGCCGCGCGCGCGGTCAAGCGCATCGACGACGTGCGCGCGCTGCGCCAGATGCAGTTCGCCGAGGACGCGGGCCCGATGGCGCACCCCGTGCGCCCCGAGAGCTATGTCGAGATCAATAACTTCTACACCATGACGATCTACGAGAAAGGTGCGGAAGTGGTACGCATGTACCAGACCCTGTTCGGCCGCGACGGCTTCCGCAAGGGCATGGATCTCTACTTCAAGCGTCACGACGGCCAAGCCGTGACCTGCGACGATTTCCGCGCCGCGATGGCCGACGCGAACGACCGCGACCTCGCGCAATTCGAGCGCTGGTATAGCCAGGCCGGCACGCCGCGCGTCGAAGTCCGCACGTCTTACGACGCGGCCAACAAGCGTTATTCGGTCACGCTCAAGCAAGGCTACGGGGATGCCGCGCCCGCCGCGCGCGCGACGCAGCAAGGCCCGCTCCTGATTCCGTTCGCGATCGGCCTGCTCGACGCGCAAGGCCGCGACCTGCCGCTCCGACTCGAAGGCGAAACCGCAGCGCACGGCACGACGCGCGTGCTCGAACTCAAGGAACCCGAGACGACCTTCACGTTCGTCGGCATCGAGGCCGAACCGCTGCCGTCGCTGCTGCGCGATTTCTCGGCGCCCGTGATCATCGAATACGACTACAGCGACGACGCGCTCGCCTTCCTGCTCGCGCACGACAGCGACCCGTTCAACCGCTGGGAAGCGGGCCAGCGCCTTGCCACGCGCACGCTCGTGAAACTCGCCGAGTGCGCGCCCGATCAGCCGCTCACGCTCGATCCCGCGTTCGCGGCCGCGTTCAAGCGCGTGCTCGCGGACGAGACGCTGTCGCCTGCGTTCCGCGAACTGGCGCTCACGCTGCCGTCGGAAACCTACCTGGCCGACCAGATGCGCGAGGCCAACCCGGCCGCGATCCACCGCGCGCGTCAATTCGTGCGCCGCGAACTCGCGCGCGCCCTGCACGCCGAGTGGCTCGCCGCGTACGAGGCCAACCAGACGCCGGGCGCCTACGAGCCGACGCCGGCCGCGAGCGGCAAGCGCGCGCTCAAGAATCTCGCGCTGAGCTACCTCGCCGAACTCGACGACCCTGCCGACGCGGTACGCCTCGCGAACGCGCAATACGATCATGCCGACAACATGACCGACCGCGCCGCCGCGCTCGGCGCGCTGCTGTCGGCCGCCTCGGGCTCGGCCGGCGCGGAACCGGCGGCCGAACGCGCGCTCGCTGATTTCTACGCACGCTTCGAACGCGAAGCGCTCGTGATCGACAAGTGGTTCGCGATGCAGGCGACGCGCCGCGGCACGGCCGAGCGCCCGACGCTCGCGACCGTGCGCAAGCTGCTCGACCACCCGGCCTTCAACCTCAAGAACCCGAATCGTGCGCGCTCGCTGATTTTCGGCTTCTGCTCGGCGAACCCCGCGCAGTTCCATGCGGCGGACGGCTCCGGCTATGCGTTCTGGGCCGACCAGGTGCTTGCGCTCGACGCGCTGAACCCGCAAGTCGCGGCACGCCTCGCGCGCGGTCTCGAGCAGTGGCGCCACTACACGCCCGCGCTGCGCGACAAGATGCGCGCCGCGCTCGAACGCGTGGCGGCCGGCGCGCAGTCGCGCGACGTGCGCGAAGTCGTCGAGAAGGCGCTCGCCTAAGGGCGCCGAGCCCACAGCGCCCGCGGTACGCGGGCCGCGCGTTACACGAGCGCGGCCCGCGCCTCTATATGCGCCCGCGCGCGCTGCGCGGCGCGCACCATGTTCGTCAACGCCGCGCCGGCCTGTGCCCAATCGCGCCCGCGCAACCCGCAGTCGGGGTTGATCCACAGCCGCTCGGCCGGAATCCGCGCAAGCGCGCGTTCGATGAGACTCAATACCTGTTCGGTATCGGGCACATGCGGCGAATGCGTATCGTAGACGCCCGGGCCGATTTCGTTCGGATACCGAATTTCCTCCAAAGCGTCGAGTAGCGCCGCATTCGAGCATGCTGTCTCGATCGACAGCACGTCGGCATCGAGCGCGACGATCGACGGCAAGATCTCGCCGATCGCCGCGTCGCACACGTGCGTGTGAATCTGCGTATCGGGCGCGACGCCGGACGACGCCACCTTGAACGCGCGCGCGGCCCACGCCAGATAAGCGGCACGCTCGTCCTCGCGCAGCGGCAGCGCCTCGCACAGCGCCGGCTCGTCGAGCTGAATCATGCCGATGCCCGCGCTTTCGAGCGCCTGCGCCTCGGTGCGCAGCACGAGCGCGATCTGCAGCGCGGTGATTTCGCGCGGCTGGTCGTCGCGCACGAATGCGCCCTGCAGCATCGTGACGGGGCCCGTCAGGAGACCCTTGACGGGTTTATCGGTCAGGCTCTGCGCATACGCGGCCCAGCCCGCCGTCATGGGCTCGGGCGCGCAGACGTCGCCGTAGATCAACGTCGGCTTCGCGCACTGCGCGCCCTGCGTCTGTACCCAGCCGTTGAGCGTGAGCGCGCAACCCCACAGCTGTCCCGCGAAATATTCGACCATGTCGCGGCGCTCCGCCTCGCCGTGCACGAGCACGTCGAGCCCCCACTCGAGCTGTTTGCCGATCGCGTGGCGCACCTGCTCGCGCATCGCCTCCAGATAGCCGAGGTTGTCGAGCGCGCCGCGCTCGTAGTCCGCGCGCGCCTGGCGGATTTCGGCGGTCTGCGGAAACGAGCCGATCGTCGTGGTCGGCAGCAGCGGTAAGCCGAAGCGCGCGCGCTGCAGCTCGGCGCGCTGCGCATAAGGAAGCGCACGGCGCGCGTCTTCCGCGCGCAGCGCCTCGACCTGCCGCGCGACCAGCGGATTGTGGATGCGCGCCGATTCGCGACGCGCGGAGGCGGCCGCCCGCGAC
>CAUPOD010000322.1:0-4045 GCA_963512745.1 uncultured Burkholderia sp.
CTCAACGCCACTGCCGCGATCGCCCATGCGCCACGCATACGCGGCAAAACGGCACTCGGGCCGCGCAGAAAATCGACAAACATGATGCGGTCTCCCATTAACGTGTTCATGGCGCGGCGAAGCGGTCGAGCACAGGCGCCGGCAAATCGAGCGGGCCTTGCTGCGCCAGTTTTGTCGGCACGCCGACGGACTGCTGGACCGTCCCTTGCGCGGGCCGCAATACAACCGCTGTGCGGAAATACGAAGCCGCTGCGCTCACGCGTACGGCGTCGGCTTCGATTGCCGCACGCGTTTGCGGCGTCAAATTCTGTTTGTTCATGAACGCGTGCGCCTTGTCGCCCTGACCGATCGCCAATAGATAGAGCGTCAAGTTGCTCATGATCTTGGGGTTCTTCTGATCGAGCTCGGCGGCCTTCAACAACGGCACGCGCGCATTCGCGACGTCGCCGGCGCGCAGGCGCGCATACGCGAGATCGGACAGTGTCGAGGCATCCGTCGGCGCAAGCGCCGACGCCTGCGCGAGTTCGTCCGCGGCCGTGCGGAAATCCCCGCGCGCGCCGGCCAGCAGCCCCAGGCCGTGATGGCCGTTGGCTGCCAGCGGCGTCGAAAGCAGCTTTTGATACGTCGCCGCGCTCAGCGCCGACTGATCGGTTTCGCGCAGCGCCTCGGCGCGCAGCAATATCGTGTCGGGCGAGACGCCGTACTGCTTCTCGTAGGCATCGATGTGCGCGAGCGACGCGTAATAAAGCCCCTTCGCCTGCATGCGCGTGATCAAGTCGAGATACACGCCGGGCGTATCGAGGGCGGGCTGCTTGTCGGCCGACGCCTGGATCCGCGCGTCGCGCTCGGTCTGCGCGCTCAGGCCGTACGACGACTCCTTGAACGACGAGCACGCGGCAAGACACAACGAGACCATGCTCGCCGCCGCCAGAATCGAACTGCCTCGTCTCATCGCTATTCCTCGTTAATTCAATGCGTACGGGTACTGCGTTACGTCTATCAAGAGTGGTTCTGCACGTGGGCGAACGAATGCAAAACCGCGAGCATCCCGGGTCCGGCGGTCACGATGAACAGCGCGGGCAACAGCGTCAGAATCATTACGCCCGTCATCTTGACCGTCAATTTCCCGATCCGCTCGCGCAGCAGCGCGCGTCGCCCCTCGCGCATGCGGTCCCCGAACTGCTTGAACGGTTCCTGTACGGCACCGCCATGCTTGTCCACCTGAATCAGCAGGCGCACGATCGCATGCAGGTCTTCGTTGTCGAAACTGTTGGTCAGGCGCTGCAGCGATTGCTCGCGCGTGCGGCCCGCCGAATATTGCCGTTGCGCGATGCCGAACTCCGATGCCAGCACCGGCAGCAAGCCCGTGAAATCGGACGTTACGACCTGGATGCTTTGATCGAGCGACAACCCGACGCCCTGCAGCAGACGCATCATGTCCACCAGCAACGGCATTTCCTCGATCACGGCCACGCGGCGCGCGGCGGCGCGGCGCGAAATATAGAGTTTCGGTGCGAGGAAGCCGGCCGCCGCCGCCACGCCCAACACGATCAGCATGTTGCGCAGCGAGCCGGACCAATCGAAAACCAGGAAAGCCAGCAGCGGGAACGCGACGCAGCACACGAGGCGCACGCTCAGGAAAATGCCGCGCGTGCGCGCATCGGTGTAACCGCATTGCTCGAGCAGACGCCGCTCTTCGTTGGACACGATCTGCTTGCCGGCCGGCGTATCGAGCAAGCGTATGCCGTGCCGCGCGAGCCGATCGAGTACCCCGGCAAAACGCTTGGGCGCCTTCATGGCGGGCATCTCGCCCTGCGCGCGTGCATCGGACGCATTTGCTGCCACGGCCGCGCGCGCGGAGGCCGCCTGGAAAGCGGCGTGGCGCTGTTCGAGCGCATCGGACAACGCACGCGCACTGCGTTGAGCCAGCACTACACGCAGCAGTATCACTCCCGCCAGCAGCAATACTCCGAGCGTGCCGAGCAACAGCGCGATCAAGCCGAGCGATTTCGCGTCCATCGATTTACCTCAGGCGGGTCAGGCGGTAGAGCCAGCAGCCGCCCGCCACTTGCAGAAAAAAAGCGAGATACACCATGTGCTTGCCCGAAGCGGTGTTCCACATCTCGCCGAAATACTCTGGATTGGTCGCGACCATGAAACACGCGATACCAACCGGCAATAAGCCCAGCACCCACGCAGACAGGCGCGTTTCGGCCGTCATCGCGACCAATTCGCGCTCGGCCTGCTCGAGATCGCGCATGAATACCGACATGCGCTCCAGCATCACGTCCGCGCGGCCGCCATATTTCACCGACAGGCGCAGCACCGAGCCGAGCAACTCGAACTCCCGGATCTTGTACAGTTCGGCGATGTGCTGCATGGCCTTGTCGATTTCCACGCCCGTGCGCAGCATGCGCGAGACGTGATCGAGACAGCCGCGCAGCGGCGCGTCCGTGCTCAGCAGCGTGGCCTGGAATGCGGCCGGCACGCTGTTGCCGAGCGTCACGAGGCGCACGATGCCGTCGAGGAACGACGGCAGTTGACGGACGATGGCCGCGCGCCGCTTTTGGATACGCGCCACGATCCAAAATGCTATGGCAATGCCGCCGCCGATCAAGATCGCACCCGCGGCCAGCATGCCGGTCGCGATACCCATCGCGAGGGCGCCGATCACGATCACCACGAGCGCCACGATCAGCAACCCGCGAATCTCGTCGAGTCCGACGCGATTCGAAAAATTCAACAAGAAATTGAGTGCCTGCTCGCGCCACAATGCGAATCCGGTGCGAGGCTTGTTCGACGTCGCTCGAGACGCCTTGGTCGCGTTTTTCTGCTGCGCGGAAGCGGCCGGCGCGCCGGTGCTGCCCGCGGCACGTGCCGGCGTCAGGCGGCTGTCGATAAACCGTGCGGCATGCGCGCGCTCGTCGCGCACCGTGCTGCTGTGCCATAGCACCAGGGCCGCGGCCACGCAGAGCAGCGCGAATACCCCGATCCAGAGCGGCACGCTAGACATTGAAGCCTCCGCCGAACCCACCGCCGTTGCCGCCGCTGCTGGCACCATAACCGCCGCCGGACGCCATCAAGCTCTGCTTGAAGCGCGCCAGCTTCGGCGAATGCGGGTGGATGCCGAGCGTCTCCCAGTGATCGATCTCCTCGCCGTCCGGCATGACGCGCGGCTCGTACCGGTAGAGTTCCTGAGTGGAGATGATGTTGTCCGACATGCCGGTCACTTCGGTGATCGACAGGATGCGGCGCTTGCCGCTCGACAGGCGGCCGATCTGCACGATGAAATCGATCGCGTTGGCGATCTGGCGGCGCAAACTCGATTCGGTGCCTTGGAAGCCGGCGAAACCGGCCAGCATCTCAAGGCGATACAAACACTCGCGCGGCGAACTCGCATGGATCGTGCCCATCGACCCGTCGTGGCCCGTATTCATGGCCTGCATCATTTCGAGCACTTCGCCGCCACGTACTTCGCCGACGATGATGCGGTCCGGCCGCATCCGCAGCGTGTTACGCATCAGGTCGCGGATCGTCACGATGCCGGTCCCGTCGAAGCCGCCCGGGCGGCTCTCCAAGCGCACCACGTGCGGATGGTTCAACGACAGCTCGGCCGTGTCCTCGATCGTCACGACGCGTTCGCTTTCGGGGATATAGAACGCCAGCGCGTTCAACAGCGAGGTCTTGCCCGAGCTCGTGCCGCCCGACACCAGCACGTTGCAGCGCGCCTGCACCACGGCCTCGAGCAGATTGCCGATCTCGGGCGAGAGCGTGCCGTTCTCGAGCAGATCCGCGGGCTTCATCGGGTCTTTGCGGAACTTGCGGATCGAAACGATCGGCCCTTCGAGCGACAACGGCTCGATCACCACGTTGAGGCGCCCGCCGTTCGGCAAGCGCGCATCGACCATCGGATTCGACTCGTCGAGCCGGCGTCCGATCGGCGCCAGAATGCGGCGCACGATGCGCAGCAGATGGGCGTTGTCGGTGAAGCGCAACGGCAGTCTCGACAGCACCCCGTGCCGCGAAACTTAGATGTCCTTGTAGC